>CAZAUU010000066.1:0-10579 GCA_964488405.1 uncultured Phocaeicola sp. | reverse complement strand
AACAGTTATTGAAACCTGATTACATATTTGAGTCAAGTTGGGAGGTTTGTAATAAGGTAGGTGGTATTTATACTGTATTATCGACAAGGGCGAAAACCTTGCAGGCCGCATATCCGGATAAAATTTTCTTTATCGGTCCGGATAATTGGGGGGATAAAGAAAATCCTTTGTTTATCGAAGATGAGGGAACATTACAAATGTGGCGTGTCCATGCTTTGAGTGAAGGTTTAAAGATTCGTGTAGGTCGTTGGAATATTCCAGGGCGTCCTATTTCTATTTTGGTAGACTTCACCCCGTTTTATGCTCAAAAAAATGAAATTTATACGCAGGCATGGCTTGATTTTCAGGTCGATTCTCTTCATGCGTATGGTGATTATGATGAAGCTTCCATGTTTTCTTATGCTGCCGGCAGGGTAGTAGAGAGTTTTTATCGGTTCAGCCTGTCAGCTGAAGACAAGGTGATTTATCAGGCTCATGAGTGGATGACAGGGCTGGGTGCTTTATATATCCGGAAAGCTGTTCCGGAAATCGCGACCATTTTCACTACACATGCAACTTCGATTGGACGTTCAATTGCAGGTAACAACAAACCGTTGTATGACTATCTGTTTGCTTATAATGGTGACCAGATGGCGGGTGAGTTGAACATGCAATCAAAACATTCTATAGAAAAACAGACGGCACATAATGTGGATTGTTTTACTACAGTTAGCCAAATCACTAATAATGAATGCTGTGAATTACTCGATAAATCAGCTGATGTGATTTTAATGAATGGCTTTGAAGATGATTTTGTGGCCAGGGAACCTTTTTTTACGGAAAAGCGTAAACATGCGCGTAAAGTGATGCTGAACCTCGCTAACAAATTATTGGGAACCAGCTTGGATGATGATACCATGATTATCGGGACAAGTGGTAGATATGAATTCAAGAACAAAGGTATCAATGTGTATTTGGAAGCCTTGAACCGTTTGACGCGGGACAAGTATTTGAAAAAAGAAGTGTTAGCTTTTATCAATGTTCCGGGCTGGGTCGGTGAAGCGAGGGAAGACTTGCAAGAACGTCTGAAAAGTGGTCAGTCTTATACAACTCCTTTGGAATGTCCTTTTATTACTCATTGGTTACATAACATGACACATGATCAAGTGCTGGACATGCTGAAGTATATGAATATGTCGAATGCAGTTGATACGAAAGTGAAAGTTATTTTTGTCCCATGTTATTTGGATGGTAAGGATGGCATTATGAATGTAACTTATTATGATTTGCTGATTGGGACTGATTTGAGTGTATATCCTTCTTATTATGAACCGTGGGGATATACTCCATTAGAAAGCATTGCTTTTAAGGTGCCGACTATTACAACCGACTTGGCAGGTTTCGGACTATGGGTAAATACGCTTATAGGACATGCAGGGACGTTGCAAGATGGAGTGAAGGTCATTCATCGTACTGATTATAACTATTCGGAGGTAGCTGATATAATAAAAGATACGGTTTCCGAATTTTCGACTTTGTCTGGTGAAGAAATAGATAAAATACGTGAGAACGCGGCTATCATAGCTGAAAAGGCATTGTGGAAACATTTTATACAATATTATTATAAGGCTTATGATGTCGCTCTGCACAATGCGGCAAAGCGTCTTTTCTGAAGATAAATAATGAATTTTCGCATTAAATTCAAAAATATGAAAGTCAAAACTAATTATGCTAACACTCCATCATGGAGAGAAGTGAACGTAAAGTCTCGTATTCCGGAACCATTGAAAATGTTGGAAAAGATGGCTCACAACATTTGGTGGGCATGGAATGATGAAGCGACCGAGATGTTTAAGAATTTGGACCCTGATTTGTGGCAAGCCGTGGGGCAAAATCCGGTTGCTATGTTGGAACGGTTGAACTATGAAAAATTGGAAGATCTGTCATATGATAAAGAAACACTGAGGAAGATTGCGGACGTTTACGCCAAGTTTGAGGATTATATGAATGAAAAGCCTGATTCCTCACGTCCTTCAGTTGCTTATTTTTGTATGGAATATGGTTTGACTCACGTCTTGAAAATATATTCGGGTGGTTTAGGTATTTTGGCCGGCGATTATTTAAAAGAGGCTTCGGACAGTAATGTGGATATGTGTGGCATCGGATTCCTTTACCGTTATGGATATTTTAAGCAAAGTTTGTCGATGGACGGACAGCAGATAGCCAACTATGAAGCCCAGAATTTTGGAAGTTTGCCTTTGGAGCGTGTGAATGATGCCGAAGGAAAACCGTTTGTGCTTGATGTCCCTTATTTGAATTATTATGTCCATGCGTATGTGTGGAGAGTGAATGTGGGGCGTGTTCCTTTGTATTTATTGGATACGGATAATGAGATGAATAGTGAATTTGACCGTTCGATTACCCATCAGTTATATGGCGGAGATTGGGAAAACCGTTTGAAGCAAGAAATTCTGTTGGGAATAGGAGGTGTATTGTTGTTGAAGAAATTGGGTATCCAAAAGGATGTGTACCATTGTAACGAAGGGCATGCGGCTTTGTGCAATGTGCAACGGCTGTGTGATTACGTAGAAAGTGGGATGACTTTTGATGAAGCATTGGAAATAGTGCGTGCATCTTCATTGTATACTGTACATACTCCGGTTCCGGCGGGACACGATTATTTCGATGAAGGCCTGTTCGGAAAATATATGGGCGGTTATCCGCAACGTATGGGGATTTCTTGGGATGAACTTATGGATTTGGGACGTATCAATCCGGGTGACCGTAACGAACGTTTCTGTATGTCTACTTTTGCTTGCAATACGTGTCAGGAAGTAAACGGTGTAAGCTGGCTTCATGGCAAGGTTTCCCAGAAAATGTTCTCGGGTATTTGGAAAGGATATTTTGCAGAGGAGAACCATGTAGGCTACGTTACCAATGGTGTGCACTTCCCCACATGGTGTGCATCCGAGTGGAAAAAGTTATATAGCAAATATTTCGATAAGAATTTCTTGAACGACCAGTCCAATCCGGCTATTTGGGAGGCTATTTACAATGTTCCTGATGAAGAAATCTGGAATACCCGTTTGGCCTTGAAAAACAAGTTGATCAACTATATCCGTGAACAGTTCCGTAAGAATTGGTTGAAAAACCAAGGGAATCCTGCCTTGGTGGTGTCGTTGCTCGATAAGATTAATCCGAATGCCTTGACAATCGGGTTTGCGCGGCGTTTTGCAACCTATAAACGTGCACATCTGTTATTCAGTGATTTGGATCGGTTATCCAAGATTGTTAACAATCCGGATTATCCTGTACAGTTCTTATTTGCAGGGAAGGCACATCCGCACGATGGAGCCGGTCAAGGGTTGATTAAGCGTATTGTTGAAATTTCCAATCGCCCTGAGTTTTTAGGCAAGATTATATTTTTGCAGGATTACGACATGAAACTGGCCCGCCGTTTGGTATCAGGTGTTGATATTTGGATGAATACTCCGACCCGCCCGTTGGAGGCATCAGGTACGTCTGGTGAAAAGGCGTTGATGAACGGTGTTGTAAATTTCTCGGTGCTTGATGGATGGTGGCTTGAAGGTTATCGTGAAGGGGCAGGTTGGGCATTGACGGAAAAACGTACATATCAGAACCAAGAATATCAAGATCAACTAGATGCTGCTACCATTTACAGCTTGCTTGAAACCGAAATCCTCCCGTTGTATTATGCGCATAACAAAAAAGGCTACTCCGAAGGGTGGATTCGGACTATTAAGAATTCAATTGCCCAGATTGCTCCTCACTATACTATGAAGCGCCAATTGGATGACTATTTTGCCAAGTTCTACGGAAAGGAGGCAGAACGTTTCCATGCCTTGAAAGCTGACAATTATGCGAGGGTGAAAGAACTGGCTAAGTGGAAGGAAGAAGTGGCAGCTAAATGGGATTCCATTGAAATAGTGTCTATGGATAAATGTGATGAGATTCGCCGAGGAAGTGTGGTGGAAAGTGGCAAAGATTATACCATTACATGCGTAATAGACGAAAAGGGTCTGGATGATGCTGTAGGAGTGGAAATGGTGGTTACTTACACCAATGCGGAAGGCATGGAATGCGTTTATAGTGTGGTTCCGATGGAGCTTGTGCAGCATGAAGGAAACTTGTACACCTTTAAGATGGTTTACAGCCTATCAAATGCAGGAAGTTTCAAGGTCGCATACCGTATGTTCCCGAAACATAACGACTTGCCTCACCGCCAGAATTTCTGCTATGTGCGCTGGTTCAATGAATAAGATTTTTATAAAAAATAATTTTGTGGGAGAAAAAGGTGTGTCCGAATGGATATGAAGAATCCAAATAGGAACGCAACTTTTTTAAAAGACTATTGAATACAAAACCCATCGGTCGGGGAATACTGTTTGGAGAGGACAGAAACACCCGTTCCGATGGGTGATTTTTTCTGCCAAAGTCAAAAAATAAAATACCGGAAGCAACTTTGTGTTATCTTTGTGTCCTGAAAACGGATACAGACATGAAACATTATCCATGTGTACTTACCATTGCCGGCTCGGATCCCAGTGGAGGAGCTGGTATCCAGGCAGACATCAAAACTATCTCGGCGTTGGGAGCCTATGCCGCCAGCGCCATCACTGCCATCACCGTACAGAACACTTGTGGAGTATCGGGTGTTTGCCCCGTCCCACCTCTATATATTAAGGGGCAAATCGAAGCTGTAATGACCGATATATATCCCTCTACTGTCAAGATTGGTATGGTTGGCGAGACCGGTGCTATTCACTCCATTGCCGGATGCCTCAACCGGTTTCGTCCGGAACACATTGTGCTGGATCCCGTCATGGTGTCCACCAGTGGGCACAAACTGATGGAGGACGATGCCATAGAAGCACTTACCACGCAACTGATGCCGCTTTCCACTCTTGTCACACCCAACTTGGACGAGGCGGGAACACTGGTTGGGAACCCCGTTTCTACGGTGGATCAGATGGAAGCGGCTGCACAAGAATTGCTCGGTTACGGCTGTCAGGCGGTGCTGGTCAAGGGAGGACACCTCGGTAGAGAAATGATATGCGACGTGCTCCGGATAAAGGATGACCCGCATGTCTATCGCTTTCCGTTGGAGAAAATCAGGAGCCGCAATACGCACGGAACGGGCTGTACGCTTTCGTCTGCCATAGCCACCTTCCTTGCTTTAGGTGAATCGCTCAGTGAGGCAGTACAGAAGGCTGAATACTATGTACATCAAGGCATACTTGCGGGGAAGGACATACATATAGGCAAAGGGCATGGGCCGCTGAACCATCTGTATGCTCCTATCCCGATGCGGATTCTCCCTGTCGGCGACTTTGATTAGACAAATAATTCGTACCTTTGTCCGCGAAAACCAAATAAAAGCAAGTAACATGAAAGCATTTGTATTCCCTGGCCAGGGGGCACAGTTTGTGGGGATGGGAAAAGAACTCTACGAAGGCTCGGCACTGGCAAAAGAATTGTTTGAAAAGGCAAACGGCATTTTAGGCTACCGCATTACCGATACTATGTTTGAAGGCACTGATGAAGATCTGCGCCAGACCAAGGTAACGCAGCCGGCCGTATTTCTCCATTCGGTCATTTCGGCATTATGCATGGGCGATGTGTTCAAGCCGGGAATGACGGCCGGACATTCATTGGGCGAATTTTCTGCCTTGGTAGCGGCGGGTGCCTTGTCGTTCGAAGACGGGCTGAAGCTGGTTTATGCCCGTGCAATGGCAATGCAGAAGGCGTGTGAGATGCATCCGTCTACCATGGCCGCTATTATTGCATTGCCCGATGAGGAAGTAGAAAATATCTGTGCGCAGGTGGCATGCGAGGGAGAAATCTGTGTGGCAGCCAACTACAATTGTCCGGGACAAATTGTGATTTCGGGGTCGCAGGAAGGAATCCAAAAGGCTTGCGGGCTGATGAAAGAAGCGGGAGCCAAACGCGCGCTTCCTCTGAAAGTAGGCGGGGCCTTCCATTCTCCGCTGATGGAACCGGCCAAAGTAGAATTGGAAGCGGCCATTCAAGCCACTGTGTTCCGTACGCCCCAATGTCCCGTTTATCAGAATGTGGACGCAAAACCCCATACCAGTCCTGATGAAATCAAGGCTAATCTTGTGGCGCAACTGACTGCCCCCGTGCGCTGGACACAATCCGTCCGTCAGATGATAGCCGATGGAGCCACCGAATTCATTGAATGCGGACCGGGTGCCGTATTGCAAGGTCTTATCAAAAAGATTGACAAGGAAGCCTGCGTGCACGGCATCTGAAAATAGTTGCGGGAGTACCCAGAGCATTTAGCCTGCGTACCCCCGCAATTTCTTGTTATTTTATGTTTAAAATCTAATTTTCAATACCTTACCACTCCATGCAGGCACATCCAACATGACGGGCTTGTCCGGTGTCCAAGAGATAATCTCCTCGTTTCCTGAAAGCAAATCTTCGGCACTGCACCTGCTGAAAGCAGGCATTCTCAAACAATCGAAGGCGTGCTGGGGTACGTTCACTCCAACATGCACCGGTATCTCCTCAAAGTTGGCTACTATCAGCAATACTTCACAGCCGTATTTCCTCACGAATGCATACTGGCGGTTCTCGTTCATCAGCCATCCTCCTTGGTTGGCATACATCAGGTCGAAAAAGCTACCTTTGGTGATGGCTGCTTCCGTACGGCAGAGATTTAGTACCTGCCCGTAAAAATGGCGGATTTCCTTTTCTTTATTGTTCAGTAAGTGCAGGTTATAACGCCCGTGGTTGCACCAGCGCCGGATACTTGCCACACTCCAGTAGTCGAAAATGGTAGTGCGCCCGTCATGCCCGCTGAAACCTTCCGAGTCCATGCCTTCTTCGCCCAGTTCTTGACCGAAGTAGATCATCATTGGGTTGGTGTTCATGCAGGCTGACACCAACAGGGCGGGAAGCCCCTTGCGTGCATCACCGGCAAAAAAGGAAGACGCAATGCGCTGTTCATCGTGATTCTCAAGAAAGTTAAGCATGTGTGGCTGGATGTCATCCACGTTCTGCCAGCAACCCGTGATGGAAGTAGCCGGAGCATACCCACACATCACCGCCCGCAACGTGTCGTACAATCCCACCTTGTCATAGAGGTAGTCGAAATGGCCATTGTAGATATAATTGCGGTATTCGGCCGGATTGTAAACCTCCGCGATAAAGACCAGTTCCGGATAACGCGACTTAACCTGGGGGATTGCCCAGCCCCAGAACTCGCAGGGCACCATTTCCGCCATGTCACAACGGAAACCGTCGATTCCCTTGCCGGCCCAAAAGAGCAGGATATCGAGCATCTTCTCCCACGTGCTCGGAGTGGGGTCAAAATGATTGCCCGTGTTGCCGGCATAGTCCACGCCATAGTTCAGCTTCACTGTTTCGTACCAGTCATCCCTGTGGGGGTAGGCATCAAAACGATTGTTGCCGGTGGCCTTGGCTGGCATTTCTTCGTACATGCCCATTTCCGCATCGTACAAGTCAATTCCGCCTCCTAAGCGGGTACCTGGGATGTAATAGAAATTGTTGCCGGGCGCAAAAGCCACCGATGTGTCGTCTCCCTCTCCCAAGTCTTTTACACCTTCCGGTTTCGCCACGGAGCGGTACTGGCGTGCCACATGGTTCGGCACGAAGTCGATAATCACCCTCAACCCGTTCTCATGCGAGCGGTGTACTAAGGCTTCAAACTCTTGCATGCGGCGTGGCACGTCCACAGCAAGGTCGGGATCCACATCATAATAGTCGCGGATTGCGTATGGTGACCCGGCTTTTCCTTTCACGACCGACGGATGGTTACGCGGGATACCGTAAGCCGAATAATCGGTTTGTGAGGCATGTGCCAGGATACCGGTATACCAAATGTGCGTGACGCCCAGTTTCCGGATTTCCTGCAGCACCTGCCCTGTAAAGGCATTCATCTTGCCGCATCCGTTTTCTGCCAAGCTTCCGTTCCGCTTGTTCCGGATTCCGTTATTTCCGAACAGACGGGTAAACACCTGGTAAATAATAATTTTTTCATTCTGTACCATAATATTTATGTTTGTTTTGTTTTCTATGCTTACCGTTTCGTCAGTCCCACCTTTAGGTTCAGCTTGAAATAATATGATCCGTTTTCCCGCTCCAGGTAGCCATATTTGTCTTTCTCCGTCGAGCTGCGCTCAAGCTGGGTATTCCGGAACAAGAAGTCGGCAAACGTCTGTCTTTCTGCACGGCGGTAGCAGAGCACTTCCCCGCTTCCCGCCACGAGCAGGCAACCATTGATGGCAGACTCCACACCATTGTACACCTTGGCAGGGCGCATCCCCGTGGCTATGGCAAGTAGGAATTCCTTCACTTTGTATTCGTAGAAACCATGTTTGCCAATTAATTCATCTTTGATTTTCAGTGGATTCAAACGTTTTATTTCTTCGGTCAGGGTGGCTGTCCCCGTCACATCTTCCAACCACATCAGGCGAGTCATTTCACCTAACAGACGCCCCATGTGCAAATCAATCATCGAAAGGTTGCTGCGGAATATTTTGTCGGCTACATCGTTATACTTCAACACCCCACCCAAGCGTTCAATCATCCGCATGCGTTCCAATACACCGGCTTCCGCATTAATTTTGCCAACGGCAGGTGCCGGAAACTTCACACCCGTTTGCTCGAATTTGAAGTTGGCACACCGTCCTCCATCAAGCAATGGACACATTGTCCCTGTCCGTGCATATACGCGAAAGCCCTCCAGCGGTGCACCCACATCGTAAAATGCCACTTTGAAGTCCGTACGGTCATCGGTTCTTGCTTCCAGGTCATATATCACAGCTTCGTCCAACAAGTTTTCTACTTCTCCTGGTGAGGACACTTCATCTGTCTTGCTTTCGTGTACTGCTTGCAGAATCAGATCTGCCGCCTTTCCGAAAGCTTCGCGCGGCATGTGCTTGTCCATGCCTGTACCCTGCAGGCGTATATCATTTTTCCCGATGAAGTAAAGGCGTGTGCCGTTGTGCTCCTCCCGCTGCACCAAGGCCACAGGTAAGCGGCACGTACCGTCCTGTTTTCCCTCCGGCGTGCCGGTATATACGTGGCCATCCGCCAGCAGGCGGAAAAACGCATACAATTCACCCCACTCTCTCTTAGTTGCTTCAAATGCCATACATATCTTTTTTGGGTTTCCAATCGGGGCAAAGTTACGTAAAAGCATCGGGTCTCGGAATGTCTTGTCCGCACACTTTTCTTAAACAATGTTATAAAGTAAGTTTTTTGCCCTATTTTGTTTGCATGTTTCCAAAAAGTCCGTACATTTGCAATGTGTTTTTCATAGTATTAGATTTAAGGTTAACAAAAGGTTGGAGTACGGCGGTACTCCTTTTTTATTTTTGTCTAATTTCCGTCCGATATCCGTCTTGTTGTTTCTCATTGTTTGCCAGGGCAACCTCACCAAAATAATAGCCGATTAGAAAAGCATCCTTATCTTTACATTCCCTTATTTTTCAGAGGCGCATGACCCTCGCGTAACCGGTCATTGCATGCACGTGTTATCAGACATATTTAATGACAGGCCTGTGTACCTGCTTGACGGGCGGTAAGGATTATGTGGATATACATTTGTTCGCCAAGGAACGAGGATCTGAACTGGACAATATGCTTTCGTTACCCAACGGCGCGCCATCGGATGACACATTCTGCCGTGTGTTCGAGTGAATCAACCCGGAAGAGTTGGAGTACTGCCTCAGTTCCTATGGTAAATCCATTTTGGATGATTTATCTGAGAAGCAGGTTGTTATAGACGGAAAGAAGCAATGTGGAACGTCTCCTACGTCCCGTGGGAACTGTTTCTGCATAGCCCAAAAGAAGGTGCAAGACAAGTCCAACGAAATAACCGCCATTCCCGAAATCCTTTCCGATATAGGCATAGAGGATGCCGTTGTGTCCATTGACGCCATGGGTACGCAACGTGAGACAGCCGGGTTGATAGCCCAGAACAAAGGACATTACCTGCCGGCTGTAAAGAGAACCAACGTTCACTGTACGAGGATATCGAATGCGCCTTCAGAATGAACTCCGGAACAGGCGTTTCTGAAGAAGTGGATGCCGGTCACGGCCGTATAGAGACACGCAAGTGCAGCATACTGCCTGCCGATGCGTACCTGATGGATGAGACGCCGGAAGCGTGGAAGGGACTTTCCACTATAATCAGGATAGAAGCCGTGCGTGAACTCAAAGACAAGGCAACCCGTGAGACCCGCTACTGCATCAGCGACGGGACGGAAACGAAAGCTGCCTGTTACGCAACCCTTGTAAGAGGGCACCGGAGTATTGAAAACCGGCTTCATTGGCATATGGACATTACTTTCAGAGAAGATGCCTGCAGGGTGGGGAATGGATTCGCCTCACAGAATCTGTCTGTCCTTAGGAAAGTTGCGCTGTATATTATATCGGGGCAGAAAGACAGGTTGAGCAAAAAGAAGAGACTTTACAAGGCTGCTTTAGACAGCAAATACCTGAGAAAACTATTGGAATTTTATGTTGTTGTATTTTTTATATCTAATAAAATAATAAATTTGCAAACAAACATGAATTTAAAATATGA
>CAZAUU010000065.1:0-11341 GCA_964488405.1 uncultured Phocaeicola sp. | reverse complement strand
GGCCTCCTTCTTACAAGAAATGCAGCTTCTTGTTTGACAAGGACACCACCTTGGTAGTACACCTTCTACAACCTCTCCGGTGACTACGTTGAGATTTTCAGTGTAATACAGACAATAGCTGTTATGTTTTTTGACGATCCGCATGAAATAAAGTCCGGTTCCTTTTTCAATGCTGCTTCCAATCGTTCCAAAAGTTCAGGAGTGGGCATGGTGGAATACTCCAGGTCCAGCACATGCGAGAAGTTTTCACTTCCGGAGTCCATGATGCCAAGACTTGGGCTTTCCTGCCGTCCCGCCTGTTTGCGGATGATCGGGCGATTGTCATGGTAGTGATACGGCTATTGCTAAAAGAAGTCAAATAAATTGTCTGAACGGATTACTTCCAGGGATTGTCACGAAAATTCTCTACATTTGCACAACGGAAACCAGAACGCATTTTATGAAATACATCGAAGTAACTTTTGCTACAAACCCGTGCACCGAAATTATCACCGATGTGCTTTCGGCACTGACGGCGGAGATTGGATTTGAGAGTTTTGTCACGTGCGATGGAGGCATGCAGGCCTATATCCCGAAAAAGCTTTTCGATGAAGAGGCATTGCGGGAAGTGATAGCCGGATTCCCACTTGCAGGTACGGATATCACATACACCCTTGCCGAACCGGAAGAGAAAGACTGGAATGAAGTGTGGGAGAAGAATTTTTTCCAGCCTGTGGTGGTAGCAGGGCGTTGTGTGATACACAGCACTTTCCATACGGATTACCCGAAGGCGGAGTATGATATTGTGATTAATCCGCAAATGGCATTCGGTACGGGACATCACGAAACCACCTGTTCCATGATAACCGAACTGTTGGATGCGGACCTGAAAGGAAAATCAGTGCTCGACATGGGATGCGGCACTTCCATCCTTGCCATCCTTGCCAGTATGCGCGGAGCCGATCCGGTAACGGCTATCGACATCGATAGCTGGTGTGTGAACAATTCGTGCGACAATATTGCCCTGAACCGCATCGGCAACATCACTGTGGAACTGGGTGACGCTTCACTCCTGAAAGGGCGCAAGCCGTTTGATGTCATCATTGCCAATATCAACCGCAACATCCTGCTTGCCGACATGCCGGCATACGCAGCCTGCATGCATCCGGGCTCGGAACTTTACATGAGCGGATTCTACGAGGAGGATATTCCAATCATTCGTGAAAAGGCGGAAAGCTTGGGCATGGAGTGGTTGCATCAGTGCGGGAAGAACCGTTGGGCGGCGGTGAAATTCATAAAGAGGTGAAAGGAAAAACACGTCATGCCGCATTGCCTTGTGCGGACCTGCGTGCCGCATGATACGACAGCCCGTCCCGGCGTGTGCGGCTTGTCATGTATTCGGGCCATTCCAGGGCAGGGCATAGCGCGTTCGGAATCTGTGTTGTCAGGATTTGCGGCACAACGTGTCGGAAGGGATAGTAAGGCTCTTCAGTTCGTTCAATGTGCCGTTGAATACGTTCAGGTCCACTTGTTCACGTATGCCGGGCAAAGTTCCTCCATCGGTATGCTGCCAGAATTTCCATTCGCCTTTATAGCGTACCGAATCCACATAGTAATGCGCAATCCAGTATGGATAAGTGTCGAAGATGGAATCGTTCAGGTACCGTTCCTTGAACTTGTAGGAGGCATAGAGGATGGGTTTTACCCCATAATGCCGTTCGACCGCGTCCAGCCAGGTTTTTACTCCAAGCCGTAACTTCTTTTCATCGTTGCCCACCTTTTCAATGTCAAGTACCGGAGGCAAATCGCCTGCTTCTAATTTTACCGAACGGATAAAAAAGTCCGCTTGGCGTGTGGCATCGGTGTTCGGATTGAAGAAATGGTAGGCACCGCGGATGAAGCCGTAGCGGCGTGCATGGTCGAAATTATGTATGAAAGTAGTATCGCTGAAATCGCCTCCTTCCGAGGCTTTCATGAAGACAAACCGTATGGGAAAAGGTGTGTGTTGGGTTTTCCGGAGTTCTTCCCAATTGATTTTCCCCTGGTGGTGGGAAATGTCGAAACCATGTACGGAATACCCCGCCGGGAGACATACTCCATACGATTTCGTGCCGTAACAAGGCTTCCACCGGTAGGCATAAGGGCGGATGAAGAAATAGTAAAATCCTATGACAATTATTGTGGCACAGGCGCCTATCGCCATGTAATGCAACCATACCGGCATCCGTTTCTTCCCGTTCCTGCTTTTGCCTCTGGCGTTTTTTCTTTTCTTTTGTCCCGTTCTTTCCGGTTGTTTGGGAGATGCCGGGGCTTTGGGTTTTCCCGCAGTTTTTCGGCGCGGTCTGCCCTTCGATGTAACAGGAGGTTCTTTTACCATATATGGAGATTGTCGTTCGGTTCTATTTGGCTTTTACCGTCCCAAGGTCGGTAATGTTCAATTTCAACGCAGGCCAACGCCCCCACATTTACCCGGTCTGCCTGTCGGCATGGAGCCGTTGCGGGCGGATAGTGCCTTGTAGATGGAAAGGCGCGACTCAATGTGTCGGGTTGGCCTGCGTTGCTTATAAAAATATTCCCAATGTTATTTCCGGTGCTCCAACTGCAAGGTTTTGGTGGGTTGGTCGCACACTTCTGCCGGGCCGAAATACTGTATCGGGCCTGGATAAACATAATCCGTTTCTTTTGCCCATGTATCACGCACGGCGGCAAAAGCCTTGAACGGGGCTCCATCCAGCTTTACCAATGCTTTCTGGATTACCGGTTTCATTTCCCCGTGACGGCGTTCCATATTCATCATCATGGTGATGGGTATACCGCCTGCAATCCACTCTTCTGCTGGAGCCGTAGTATTGCGCACCGAGGCCATGTAGCCGGTCTTTCCGTTGGCAATCAAGACAGCTGCCGTACAGCCCAGCGAATAGCAATAGTCCGCATCAAAATTGGACGGGGCGGCACAACGTCCTTCGTAGCCGAAGAAATGATGCTGTGCAGAGAATTTGCCTGTGAATTTGCCTTCTGCCTTCCATGCTGCGAGCTTCTTGTTCACCATTTCCGAAAGCAGTTTTTCGGTTTCGATTAAGGATACTTGTACGTTTCCGTGCGGGTCGCGGTCCAATGTCAGCTGGCGTGCCACTCCTTCGGGCAGGGAGGCATAGACGGCTGCATTTTCGGCCGACAGTTTGCTGATGATATATTCGCGTTGTTTGTTGGGTTCTATGGCTGCGTATTCGTCTGCATGGAGAGCAAGGAAATCGTTCAACTCGGCAATCAGCTGTTTCATGGCAGGGATGAATTCTATCAGGCCTTCCGGGATCAGTACGATACCGAAATTGTTTCCATTGGCGGCGCGTATGGCAACGGCATCGGCTATATAGGTTACCACATCGTCCAATGACATGTTCTTGGCTTCCACTTCTTCCGAAATCAGGCAGATGTTCGGCTGGGTCTGTAAAGCGCATTCCAGTGCGATATGTGAAGCCGATCGTCCCATCAATTTGATGAAATGCCAGTATTTGCGTGCCGAGTTGCAGTCGCGTTCAATATTTCCGATGACTTCCGAATAGGTCTTGCAGGCCGTATCGAAACCAAAGGAAGTTTCAATCATTTCATTCTTTAAGTCGCCGTCAATGGTCTTCGGGCAACCGATTACCTGTATGCCGTAGTTTTTTGCTGCATAATATTCAGCCAGCACGCAGACATTGGTGTTCGAGTCATCGCCGCCGATAATTACCAACGCATTGATACCTAATTCCTTTAAAATCTCATACCCCTTTTCGAATTGTTCTTCTTTTTCCAGTTTGGTCCGTCCCGAGCCGATGATGTCGAATCCTCCCGTATTACGGTATTCGTCGATGATGTCGGCAGTCAGTTCCATATAGTTATGGTCTACCAGTCCGCCCGGTCCCAGAATGAATCCGTACAGCTTGTTGACAGGATTCAGCTTCTTGATGCCATCAAACAGTCCTGAAATCACGTTGTGTCCGCCCGGAGCCTGTCCTCCTGAAAGAATGACCCCTACATTCATCGGGGCATATTCCTTGGCTTCCCCTTCCTCGAACTTCAGCAATGGCATGCCGTATGTGTTTGGAAACAGATTCTTTATCGCTTCTTGGTCGGCAACCGATTGGGTGGATTCGCCTTCTACTACCTCTACGGCACCTTTCAATGCCTTGGGCAACTTTGGCTGGTAAGCAGCTCTTGCAATTTGTAATGCACTTTTTGTCATAATCATTTTGTTTTTTAACTATAAGTGTACGTAAGTTTCCGTTCACGCAAATTTCGTTTTTTTTTTTGTGAAGAGCAAGAATGTAAGTCGAAAAATGCATTCTCTTCCTGTTTTGAGATATTTTATGGTATGAAAGGTGGGTTTTTTATGCAAAAAAGTTTATCTTTATCCCGCAATTACCTTGTATGAACTTTCTAAACAGATTTGATTATGGCAAGTAAAAGAGATTTAAAGAAATGGGTCAAATATACCTGTTGTTATATAACCGGTCTTCTCATAGTGGAAACCAGTCGGTCAGGGGAGGAAAAACGCCCTGTGTATAATAATCTTTTGAATGACCTTTTCGGCTTGTACAATGATATCGTGAGCCGTATCAACCATACCGAGCCGGGCAACACAAAAGGCTTCTATAAAAAGTTGAAGGCCGATTTCAGTGAGGGTATCCGTACGATAGTCGGTAAGATGGACGAACTGGCAGATGAAAAACCGGAATGAAGCAGGTTCTTTGCCGCTTTCTCTATCATAAGATATTAGGATGGAAGGCGAATGTCACTGTCCCTGATTTCGACAAATGCATCATTTGTGCCGCTCCGCATACCAGCAATTGGGACTTGTTTATGGGCAAGCTTTTCATCGCCGCCATTGGGCGCGATGCGGGATTTATGATGAAAAAAGAATGGTTTTTTTTCCCGTTGGGTGCCTTGTTCCGGTGGATGGGAGGTATACCTGTATGCCGTGGCAGACACACGTCGCTGGTAGACCAGATGATTCGGAAAGTAAAGCAGAGTACGAAATTTCATCTGGCAATCACCCCGGAGGGAACCCGTTCCGCCAATCCGGACTGGAAAAAGGGCTTTTATTACATCGCCTCTGGGGCAGGTGTCCCCATAGTGCTGATAGGCATCGACTATGAAAAAAAATGCATCTGTGCCGAAAAATACATGTATGCGAGCGGGAATATCGATTGTGATATGCGCGAAATAAAACTTTATTTCAGGGGTTTCAAGGGGAAACATCCGGAGAAATTCACACTGGGGGCACTCTGAACGGCATTATATCTTCCCTTATTAAATAATGAAACAACTGTTTTTATGCATATCCTTTTTGGTGGTATCAGCTGTGCAAGCGCAAAGCTTGGAGAAAAACGTGGAAAGGAGGCTCTCCGGTTTCTTCTCGAATTACGAGACCCTGTATGCCGACATTGGCGAATGCCATCTCGACCGGTTTGATATTGACCACCAGAAAAAGACTTTGCACATTTATGCGAACGATGCTTTCGGGTACCAGCCTTTTACGGAAGAAAACGTGCGTGCCATTTACCGCACCCTCAAGCAATTGTTGCCAGGTCCCGTCAATTATTATGCATTGACCGTTTATGCCGATGGACAACCCATCGAGAACCTAGTACCCAATGCTTTCCGTGAAAAAGAGAAAGACAAGAACCGTCTTTACGAGGACATCGAGTACCGCGGCGATCCGTGGGTGCGGAACGAATCCCGTCCTTACGTGGCCACGCAAGGACTGGAAGGAAGGCACATTGCCTTGTGGCAGAGCCACGGCAGGTTTTACCGCAACAACCTCGACAAATGGTGCTGGCAGCGTCCTCGGCTTTTCGGTACGACCGAAGACCTCTATACCCAGTCTGTTGTTGTCCCATACCTGATTCCTATGCTGGAAAATGCCGGAGCCGTGGTGTTTACTCCGCGTGAACGCGACTGGCAGGTTCATGAGGTGATTGTAGACAATGATACAGGCACTGCAGGAAGTCGTTATGTGGAGGTGAACCATAGGAAAAAATATGTTTGGCAGAGTACGGGAATACCTGGGTTCGCGCAGAAATATGCCACTTATCCCGACAATCACAATCCTTTCCGGGACGGGACTGCACGGTTCATTCCCACCTGCTCGAAACCGGACAAGGCTTTTGCCGAATGGATTCCCTATATTCCCGAAAAGGGGCGGTATGCCGTTTATGTCAGTTACCAGTCTTTGCCCCGGAGTGTGACTGATGCCAAGTATTTGGTATTCCACAACGGAGGTGTTACAGAATTTAAGGTGAACCAGCGTATCGGCGGTAGCACGTGGGTTTATTTGGGAACTTTCGAGTTCGACCAGGGTATGAACGATTATGGCATGGTGGCACTCAGCAATGAAAGTTCCGAACAGGGTGTGGTATGTGCCGATGCTGTCCGTTTTGGTGGAGGCATGGGCAATATCGTCCGGGGAGGACAGACAAGCGGGATGCCCCGCTATATGGAAGGGGCACGCTATTGGACGCAGTGGGCGGGCATGCCCTATCATGTATATAGTAAAAGTGGGGGTGAAAACGATTATAATGATGACATCAATGCCCGTTCGCTTACCCTTAATTATTTGAGTGGGGGATCCGTCTACAATCCCGGTGAAGAGGGACTTGGTGTCCCTCTTGAGCTGGGACTGGCCTTGCATAGTGACGCGGGCTTCAAGCGTGACGACTCGTTGATGGGATCGTTGGGGATTTATACTACCCGCTACAATAACGGAGAACTTGCCTGTGGCATTTCGCGCTATGCTTCCCGCGACCTTGCCGATATGGTACTTACCGGCATGAGCCGTGATTTGGGATCATACTTCGGCATTACATGGGCAAGGCGGAGCCTCTGGAACCGTAATTATAGCGAGACACGCCTTCCTGCTGTACCTTCAATGATACTGGAAACCCTTTCGCACCAGAATTTTGCCGACTTGAAGTTAGGCCACGACCCGAAATTCAAGTTTGCAGTAGCCCGGTCTGTCTACAAATCAATCTTGAAATATCTTGCTGCAATGCATGACACGCGTTATACTGTCCAGCCTTTGCCCGTCACCCACTTTGCCATTACCGAAGGTAAAAAGAAAAATACATTCGACCTGCGTTGGACACCTGCGGAAGATGTACTCGAACCCACTGCACGCCCGCAAGGTTACATCGTCTACACCCGTGTGGGAAGGGGAGGCTTCGATAACGGTACTTATGTGCGTGACACCCGCTATACATTTCATGCCGAGCCGGGCATTGTCTACAGCTTCAAGGTAACCGCTGTCAATAGGGGAGGGGAAAGTTTTCCTTCTGAAACACTTTCGGCATATCGCGCCAAGCGAAGCAAAGGTACTGTACTCATTGTGAACGGATTTTACCGGACTTCCGGACCTGCTTCCATCGAAACTTCCACCCTTCAGGGTTTCGACATTAAGTCAGATCCGGGTATTCCCTATATCGGCACTACCGCCTTCTGCGGCTATCAGCAGAGCTTTGACCGCCAGCGCATGGGCATCGAAACCGAAGGCGGGTTGGGATACAGCGGGGATGAACTGGAAGGTAAATATATCGCCGGTAACACTTTCGACTATCCTTTTGTCCACGGCAAAGCGATACAGGCTGCCGGAGGATGGTCGTTCGTCTCGTGCAGTATAGAAACAATAGAAAGCGGTTCTACCGATGTCGGCATGTATCCTGTAGTCGACCTCATCCGGGGAGCGGAAGAAAATCCTTTAGGAACCCATACCCGGCAGGTGTTGGCAAACTATGTCGGTCGGGGCGGATGTCTGTTCGCCAGCGGTACCTGCACCGGGAGCCGGACCGCGGGTGACGCATTTATGCAAGACGTGCTGAAATGTACTTACGCCGGCAGTTTGCGCTATATTTCTGCTGATGAAGTGTATGGTGCAAACCTGCGTTTCCACATTGCAAGAGACGTGAATCCTGTAGTTTATGCCGTGCCTTCTCCTGAAAGTCTGTCACCTGTCGCCGGGGCATTTCCCGCTTATCTTTATGCCGGTACGGATGCTTGTGCGGCAGTTGCTTTCAAGGGAGAGGGGCAGTATGTATTTACTCTTGGTTTCCCCTTCGAATGTATCCGGGAAGAAGAAGCCCGTGTCCGTCTCATGCAGGGTATCCTGCAGTTCTTTGATGGAAGGTGAGGATGGACGGGCTGATGTCTCATTTCTTGCATAGGCTTTTGAAGTCGCAGTACATACATTTCTCTTCAACCGTAGTCTGGGTAAAGGGTACTTCGGGCGAGAAGATGTCTTTCAGCAGCAGATCCAATCGTTTACGAAACTCGGTTTCGTAGGGGGTAAAGTCGTCCACTGGTTTTGCCTTGCGTGCTTCCCCCACCTTGATGAGAGGTGAATAGCTGTCGGATGCAGCGCGGTGTATATATAGTAAAGAAGGAGCCACCCGGTACGCAGTTTGCTTTTCACGCAATTTTCGGCATACGATGGCGGCGTATAGGAATGTCTGGAACACATAGTTCGACCGTTTCTTATCGGGGACAAAGAGTGATTCTATGCTTGGAGGGGTGTCGGCATTGCCGCCTGTTTTGTAGTCGATGATGCGTAAGGTGCCGTCCTTGATGTCCATTCGGTCAATGGTCCCTCCGATGCGTGAACGGAGGATACCGGAAGGAGTTTCCAGTTCAGTCTCTTCGTATACATCCTGTTCCGAAGCCACAAAGGTAAAAGGAGTGTAGTGCAAGTCATTGCGTAGCAACTGTCGGATATATCGTACGATGACGGCAGAGTTGATGAGTTGAATCCCGTTGTATGTCGGCTGTTCGCCGGGAGGAAGGTGGAAGAACAATTTCTTGAATCCGTTGTCTACATACGTTTGCAGGCGGGTATCGTCTTTGAGCAGGGCCTCGATATCTTCGCGGGAGATAACTTTCCCATGTGCAGTGAGGTCGGTGTAGACATGTTCGGCCACATCGTGGAAAATACTTCCGAATTTGGCTGCATCGATTTCAGGCGACACTTCGTCAGGTGCGCTCAGCTTTGCCACATATTTATAATAGAATTTCAGTGTGCAGTCTAAATAACAGTTCAGGGCAGAGGGGGAAATAACGGCTTTCGGGTTGTAACGCACATCGAAGTTTTGCCATAGGCGGTGCAGGATGCCTTTGTCCTTTTCGATGTGGATTAGGGATGGGCCTTGGGTTGATTGTGACGTTTCCAGCCGCATCCGGCGGACAGGATACCCCCATTCTATCAGGAATTGAAGCATGAAACGCGACATTTCCCCCCGGTTGAGGCCTTCGGTGGCGGTGTTATAGGCAAGGGTTACTTTCTCCGCACGTTGCAGCAGGCGGTAGAAGTAATAGGCATAGACGGCTATCTTGTGGTCGATGGTGGTCATTCCGAATGCTTTCCGCAGGTTATAGGGGATGAACGAAGCATCTCCGCCGGCTTTGGGTAATTGTCCTTCGTTGACCGAAAGCAGGATGAGGTGACGGAAGTCGAGGTTGCGGGTTTCCAGTACGCCCATTACCTGTAGGCCAATAGCCGGTTCGCCGTGGAAAGGAATGCTTGCCGATGCCATGACACGGGTAAGCAGACGCTGGAAAGTATCGGGCTTCACGTCCAGATCCTTGTTTTCGATGAGCGAGTGGAAGCGGTTGACAAGGGTATAGGTCTTGAACAAGGCTTCGCGGTAAAGCTGGTCGAATGCATCGTTCCCTTTTGTTTCCCCGTTCTGGTAGAGCAATGCCACTTGCTCTAATGCTTTAGTCACAATCCGGCACAGTGCTCCGTTGTTTTGGCAGGGAGTGAAGAGCAACTCCAATATTCCGTCTTTGCAGAGTTCCGATGGAAGCGGATAGAAACGGTTATCGCGCGTAAGCGCCTGTTCCAGTCCGGAGGTGAGGGGGGAAAGCAGCCGGGTATAAGGATGTTTCAGCAAGCTCACCACTTCGGCGAAGCGGTAACGTCCGGTATGTCTGTTGTAGCCCGAGGTATGCAGTTCGAGCAGGGCACATACGAAACTGTATGCCGGTGTTTGCGAGAGGGGAAATCCCATTGTGATATTGATGTGGCGGACATTTTCCGGAAGCGAATGCAGGACGGGCTGAAGCAAGGTTTCGTTGCAGAGTACCACTGCGGTTTCTTTCTCCTGTCCGGTCAGGTTTTGGCGTATCCATTGGGGAAGGTAGCGCACTTGTCCGTTTTCGGTAGGCGACTCTATGAAAGTGATTTCTTTAGGTCGGGCAAGATTGTCGAACATCTGTGCAGGCAGTTCGGATGGAAAGTCTTCGAGGTTGTGGCGGATAAATTCTCCGGCTTCGTGCGGCGTGCGGTTCAGGTAAAATACATCATAATCCCAGTAGAATAATGCCCTGCCGGCTTTGCATAGCTTGTGGAAGAGTGTGTGTTCCACTTTGTTCAGCACATTGAATCCCACGAACACATAGGTGCGGTAGGGCAGCGTGTCTGCATCCAGTCTTTCTATCACATGGCGGTAGAGCATTCCTTCGTAGGCGATACATTGGCTTTCGAGCAAGGCTTTGTACCGGACGTAAATATCCCCCAATGTGTCCCATATCGAGATGAAGCGTCGTTTCAGTTCGGTCACCTGGTCGATGGAAAAATTGCGGAAAAATTGTGCGAGTGCTTCTTTTTGTCCTTCTTCCAGGAAGTCATAACTGTTGCTTAAGTCATTCAGGTCTTTCAGGTTGCAGAAAAGTGCCTGTGTGTCTGCCAGGTTCTTGTCTGCATCATCAAAATCGGCAATGAGCATTTCTCCCCAAAAATAGAAATCGTCCAATGCCTCATTGCTTCCGGTTATTTGGCGGAATACTTTGTACAGGTCACATACCAGTTTTACCGGGTCTCCTGTTTGCCAGTCCGAATTTTGACGGAAGAGTTCGCTGATGCTGAGGTAGGCAGGCGACCATAAAGGGCGGTCGCTTTCGTGTACCAGATATTCGTTGAAAAACAGGCCGGCACGTTTGTTGGGAAAGACCACGGCCACCTGTGTAAAATCGCCTTGCATCTTCGCGTATAGGTCATGTGCCACTTCTTGCAAAAAGGTATTCATCGCTTATATCGTCTGCAATTATTATTTAATTTATAAATAAAGATACAATATACCTGTGGAATTGACAACTTTTTGACTTTTCTTATCCGATTTTTTTGTATTTTTCTGTAATTTAGCATTCGAAGTAATAATGGACAGGAATCATGAAAATTAATATTTACAGAAGACCGGTGTCGGCCTCATGTTCCACTGCGGATGTGGTGGTATACGGGCAGGATCCCCCAATCCGTTCCTGGACAAGTTTGACATACCATACAGGGTGTTGCAATTCGAATAAAGTGGCAGGTGCCTTTGGTACTTATGTGGGA
>CAZAUU010000064.1:0-12734 GCA_964488405.1 uncultured Phocaeicola sp. | reverse complement strand
CACGCCTTTACATGTTCAGGGGAGACTACAGCGCGGCCCTGACCGCCCTGACCGACGTGATTACCAACGGAGGATACAGCCTGGCAAGCACTTACGAAGAATGTTTTGCCGAACAGTATGACAACGACAAGTCGAGAGACCGTATATGGGAAGTGCAATATATTACCGGCGTGGAAGGGGAAGGACAGACATTCTCCGAAATCTGCATGCCGGAATATTACACCGGCAGCCTGGCCATCAACGGATCCAGCGCCGCCATGCATGTATCCGAAAACCTGCAGAACGCCTACGAAACGGGCGACCTCCGCAAGGATGCCACGATGGTGACCGGCGTCACCGTAGGCTCGACCATAAACGAATACTATTGGTTCTGCAAGTTCAACAACTACATCACAAAGCCTTCGCAGTCGGATTACTGGGGTGTCAATCTTCCCGTCATCCGCTATACCGATGTCCTGCTGATGTATGCCGAAGCCGACAACGAAGTGAACGGGACGCCTTCGGCTGCCTCCATAGGCTACGTAAACCAGATAAGGAACCGTGCGGGGCTCAATGACCTGGCTGCTTCGGTCACCTCCTCACAGTCAGCATTCCGCGAGGCGGTAAAACAGGAACGCCGGGTAGAACTCGCATTCGAAGGCCTCCGCTGGTTCGACCTGGTACGCTGGGGCGATGCCATGAGCGTAATGAACACCTTCTTCCAAGACTCCGATGAAGGCACCGGGATGTACAGCTGCGACGGTGAATACCGTTATATCTTCGCCATCCCACTGACAGAAATGACGCGCTACAACGACACATCCGTAATGTGGCAGAACGAAGGCTACGGCACTGCCGTCGAATGACCCGTTTGAACTGACTTTACACCGGCAGTTATACTGCCCTTTTCCATGAATGGCAAGCATCAGCTGAAGATACGGAATATGTACTTCAGCTGATGCCTAAGTTATACCGGGCGATGCGGGAATGGCATACCTGCAAAAGACTTTCGGAATAGACGAGCGGCCTGGTAGTGTCCCCAATCGTCAGGCCGGAAGTTCCACCACGCCGATTTTCTTCTTCCCGTTCATCTTCGCCACAAGCGGTTTGTCGAAATGCACCCAACGGAGATGCTTGGTTTCTTCCACCGCCGGCATGGCATTCAGCAGATCTTCGTTGAAAATCCCGTCACCACAATATGCGTTGATGGTGAAATAACCCACTCCGAATGACGTGAGGTTCTGGAAGAAATGCGTACCCTGGCTGGGGTCTACATGGTAATTGGTGAGGCCCGCCTCGACAATCACCCTCGCCGCAGAGATGTTGGGCCACTTTACCGGAATACCCAGCCACGTGTCGCTGCTCCCCCACCTGCCCGGTCCCACAAGCACGTAATGCCTCCCATCATCGAGGAAACGCTTGTTCAGGCGTTCGATGTCGTAGGCTATCAGCTGGTTGTCGGAAGCCGTATAGCCTTCGGACTTTACATAGACCACATCGTATATATCGTCCATGACACCTTGCCCCAACGAGTTCTTGCTTTTGAGCAGGAGGCGGTCTTCGGGTATGGCATCGATGTCTTCGTCCAGGTCTGCCTTTATGTCTACCATCGGCCGGATCTGAAGCAGGTAAAAGACGCCTTTCCTTTCTTTTGCATCAAGAGTGACGGCAAACTCGATCTCCACCGAGCGGCGCATTTCGCCCTGGCCGTACTTTTGAACCAGCTGGAGGATGCGTGCCAGAGGGAACACATTGTGTTGCAGGATATTGGCAAAAGTAATCAGCTTGCGCCCCCCCGGATAGATTCCGTCGCGGACAACCATGTCGTAAGGATCGTAAGTGGAAGCGATGTAAGTGAGTGCACCGTCTGCCTCCGCCTCCTTCACCGGCAGCCTCAGCAGGTTGAACCCATCGTCCGGCGAGAAGTCATGCCCCAGGTTCTTCAGGTCGAGTGCATAGAAACGTGTCTGTGTCTCCCGGAGTGCCATCTCCACCTCGCTGGTCTGCAACACCTTGTCGGGATGGTACGGGCACACGCGGAGGGTCAGGCCGCCATCGACGATGTATTTGCCCAGCCCCAATGCCAGATTGGCAACACCTTCTTCCGCCTGTTCGTCATTGATCGGGTAATAATTGACCGACCTTGCCACACCCGAAATGGATGGATAGTAGCGGTCGCCATGCTGCGTGCCCACAACTTCCTGGAGGATGACCGCCATCTTCTCCTGGTCTATCACGTTGCTGGTCGCCTGCATATATGCCTTGCTATCCTTATAATATACCGATGCATAAACCCCCTTGATGGCATCGCCCAACATGCGGAGGCGTTCGTATTTGTCTTCAAGATAAGGAATCATGTAGGTGGAGTAAATGCCGGCGAAAGGCTGGTAATGCGAGTCTTCCAACAGGCTGGACGAGCGGACGGCAATCGGAGCCTTCACCACATCAAAAAAAGCAAATAAGTCTTCCACCAGGCTGTCGGGCAACTTGGCACGCAGAAAAGCACGCAAGATGGTCGTATCATCGGCATCACTCAACGCCACCTGGTAAAGCTGGTTGGTGTCCATGAACTCGTCGAAAATGTCAGTGCAAAGCACCACCGTTTTCGGGATTACCACCGCAGCGTTTTCGAACTCATCAAACTCGATGTGGCGCTTCACCATGTTGTCGATAAACGCCAATCCGCGACCTTTCCCTCCCAAAGACCCGTCGCCGATGCGGGCAAAGTGGGAATAACGGTCGAAACGGTTGCGCTGGAACACGGCCACCACGCCCTGGTTTTTCATCTTGCGGTATTTCACTATCGCCTCGAAGATAATCTGCCTGTGTGCATCGATGTCCTGGAACGACTCCCACGTAATCTGCTTCAGGAATTCCGCCACCGGGAAAATGGCACGCGAATACAGCCAGCGCGAAACGTGATTACGGCTGATGTGATAGAGAAGCGAATCGGCAGGGATGGAAAATATGGCATTCTGCAGCTCCTGGAGGTTGCGCACACGCACCACCTCTTCTTTCGTTTTCGGATTAAAGAAAACAAAATCGCCGAATCCGAAATGCCCGGACACGGCTTCGCGCAGGTCGATGTGCATCTTCTTTGAATTCTTGTCGATAAAACGGGCATGGACCTGCGCGGCAAACTCCCGATTCGATTCTTCTGCCGACTGGAGGATTAAGGGTACGAACGGGTCCCGCCCGCGTACTTCGGTCAAGAACCGGATTCCCGCCATCGGGTCGTTTTTTCCCTCCCGGGGGAAGCTGGCATCGGACACAATTCCCAGAATGTTGTCCTGGTACTTGTCGTACAGCCCGATGGCTTCCTCGTAGCTGCGTGCCAGCACAATTTTGGGACGCCCGCGCATACGCAGCGTGCGCTGGTGCTCGTTCAGTGCCTCTGTAGCAAACTCCTGACTTTGCTGCAACACGAACTTATACAAGTTGGGCAGCACCGACGAATAGAAGCGGATGGAATCTTCCACCAGCAGAATCATCTGCACGCCCACTTCCTTGATGTCGTGCTCCAAATTCATCTTGTCTTCTATCAGTTTGATGATGGATACCAGCAGATCGGTATTCCCCAACCAGCAGAACACATACTCAAAGATGCTCAGGTCTTCGTGTTCCATCCGTTCCCTGATGCCATGCGAGAAGGGGGTCAGCACCACCAACGGGATACGCGGATACTTCTCCCTGACCTGCCGGGCGATATCGAAGGTATCGCTGTTGTCCGCCCCCGGCATGCAGATCACCAGGTCGAACATGGTATTACCCAACTGCTTCCAGGCATCTTCCTCGGTAGACACCTGCGTAAAGCGGGGCGGGTAGCGAAGGCTGAGGTTCATATACTCGATAAAAATCTTTTCATCGATACGCCCGTCATCTTCCAACATGAACGCGTCATAAGGATTCGCCACCAACAGCACATTAAAGATGCGCTTCGTCATCAGGTTGACGAACCGGGTGTCTTTGAAATAGAGCTGGTTCAATTTTAACTTGTTGAGCATAGCTTTCCGGTTTAGGCTTTATCTGCCGAACAAATTACGGGATTTCTCTTGACTTATGCAACTTGACACCCTACAATCTTCGCCCGAAAGCAAAATCGAGGGCATAAGTCATTTAACTTTTTATTACCTTTCGACCGTATTTTCCATGAAAAATCTTTCACCCGTCCGTCAAAAAAACATACATTTGCACAAACAAACATTTCATTTTGTCAGAACTTAAATTTAAGTTGTTATGGACATCAACCGAATAATGTCATCGCTGGAAGCCAAGCATCCCGGTGAACTTGAGTATTTGCAAGCCGTAAAAGAAGTACTGCTTTCTATCGAAGATGTTTACAACCAACACCCCGAATTTGAAAAAGTATCATTGATAGAACGGTTAGTAGAACCGGACCGTATCATCACGTTCAGGGTACCTTGGGTAGACGACAAAGGAAAAGTACAAGTCAACCTGGGCTACCGTGTACAGTTCAACAATGCCATCGGCCCGTACAAGGGCGGCATCCGTTTCCATGCATCGGTCAACCTCTCCATCCTGAAATTCTTAGGATTCGAACAAACGTTCAAGAATGCCCTGACCAGCCTGCCCATGGGAGGCGCGAAAGGCGGTTCCGATTTCTCCCCGCGCGGGAAGAGCCAAAGCGAAATCATGCGCTTCTGCCAGGCATTCATGCTGGAACTGTACCGCCATCTGGGACCGGATATGGACGTGCCTGCCGGAGACATCGGCGTAGGCGGCCGCGAAGTGGGGTACATGTTCGGCATGTACAAAAAACTGACCCGCGAATTTACCGGCACATTCACCGGCAAAGGACTGGAATATGGAGGGTCGCTGATCCGTCCGGAAGCCACGGGATTCGGCGGACTGTACTTCGTGAAACACATGCTCGACGGGAAAGGCATCGACATCAAGGGCAAGACCATAGCCGTTTCAGGTTTCGGGAATGTGGCATGGGGAGCCGTAACCAAAGCCAACCAGCTGGGTGCCAAGGTAATCACCTTGTCAGGCCCGGACGGGTACATATACGACCCGGACGGGGTAAGCGGTGAAAAAATCGACTATATGCTGGAACTGCGTGCCTCGGGCAACGACATCGTGGCACCATACGCCGGAAGATATCCCAATGCCACCTTTTACGAAGGACGCCGCCCATGGGAAGTAAAGGCGGACATCGCACTCCCCTGCGCCACCCAGAACGAATTAAATGGTGAGGACGCTTGCAATCTGATAAAAAATTCCGTTCTTTGTGTCGGGGAAATATCAAATATGGGATGCACCCCCGAAGCCATCGACGCTTTCATTGCCAACAAGACAATGTACGCACCGGGCAAGGCTGTCAACGCGGGAGGGGTAGCCACCTCCGGACTCGAAATGAGCCAAAACGCCATGCACATGAGTTGGACAGCGCAAGAAGTGGACGACAAGCTGCATCAAATCATGTACAATATCCACCAGCAATGCGTGAAATACGGTACCGAGCCCGACGGCTACATCAATTACGTGAAAGGTGCGAACATCGCAGGCTTCATGAAGGTGGCACACGCCATGATGACACAGGGAATAGTATAAGAAACAATAATATCTCGTTTAGTTGTATTTGTATTTTGTATTGTAGCTGCGCTGCCGGCCTGCGAAGGTGTAGCAGCGCTTTTTTATCCCGGCTTGCCGGACAAATGACAGGAACGGCGTTAGGCAAAATAAAACACTGATGCCATGAAGCAATCTGCCATCACCGCATTCGCCCTGACAATCCTGCTGGCAGGATGTGACGGGCTGGAAAACATTTCCTGCCTGACTGCCCCCGTTGTCATCCAAAGCATACACAGCCTCCCCTTCCAGCCTTCGTCCCGTTCCGCCGAAGAAGACACCCCATTCCGGGAGGGAGACAATATCGCTTTTTTCAGCCGAGGGGGTATCGAAGCCGACAATGTCCTGCTGATCTACCACAACCACGCATGGGAACACGACGGAGTCTTAGAGTGGAACACCTCTGGAAGCAGTGCTACCCTTTCCGCCTACTATCCGCCCTTCGACCCGGCCGACCCGGAGCTGTACGACGACCGGCAGCTGAAAGACATCCTGTACGCCAGCCAAGAGGTGGGATACGGCAGTCCCATACAACTCCATTTCGGACATCTTTTCTCGAAAATCACTTTCCAGGCAGACGAAGCACTTAACCCCCAGATAGAACACATCACATTCACCCCATCCGCACAAGCAGAAAGCATCGACCCTATCACCGCCGCCATCACCATAGCAAACACCCCTCCCGAACCGTTCCAGATCGCCCGCCAAGACGACCACGCCTACTCGTTCCTGGTACCTCCCGCCGAAAACTCTACCATATCCCTCGACATAACCACCGACCAAGGCACACTGTCGCTTACCACTGCCCCACAGACTTATAAGTCCGGTTACCAATATACCTACCGTCTCATCACAAAAGGCCAGGATGCCGGCATCTATACCGCCGAGGATTTCATCGCCTTCTCCCACCTGATAAACGGGGAGGAATATGAAGGAAGGTCCTTGGAAGAATTCGGGCAAGAAGAAAATGGGACCATGACGTATTTCCTGCGCAACGACATCGAATTTACAGAAGAAGAAAGCACGCGTGTGAAACCGATAGGATTCAGTGCAAGATATACCAGCGACACATCATACAGTTTCAATGACAGTTTTGACGGGAAAGGGCACACACTCTCCAACCTGCAGATCGAGACTGTGGACCGTACCCTGTATCATGGGCTTTTCGGCTACATAGGCGACAATGGGACAGTAAAAAACCTGTACGTTGAAAATTCGTCATACGGCAATACCGAAAGTGAAAGCAGACATTACGCCGGAATCATAGCGGGCCGATGTGAGGGCACGATAATAAACTGCCATGTGGAATCATGCACCATAGAATACGCAAACGGAGGATATGCCAGCGGGATAACAGGCTGGAACAGCAAAGGGACGATTGTAAACTGTTCTGTGACAGGCATGTCTTTTATATGCAGCCAAGCCGGAGGTATTTGCAGTGAGAACAACGGCAAAATAATAAACAGCTTTACCAGCCAATGCCAATTCAGCGATGTACAACAAGCAGGAGGAATATGCTGGAATTCATCCAGCCAGACCCAAATACTGAACTGCTATGTAAATAATTCCGCTTATCCGGCAAACGGAACGTTCGGAGAACTGGCTTACCGGATTACGTCACCCCTGACCATCAGCCATTGCTATTATCCCGAGACCACTGCATTCTATCCTATCTACAATGGCAACAACAACATAGACAAAAGCTATCTTTACACCTACGGAGCCGAATACACCGTCAGTGGGACGGGCGATACTCTTCCCGATGTCCTCGGCACCTGGGTATCCTCCAACCAGGAAAATTATGCCGACTATACGCTCCTGTATTGGACGGACGGAGAAGGGAATGCCCCTGCCATCCACCTGCAACTGCCTTAGATTATAGTTTTTTATATCCAAGAGGCCATGTATCCGGGCAAAATTGTTGTATTTTTGTGGCAAATTCAAAAACAGACATGGAAAAGAACAAGAAATTAGTTGCCGCCATCATTGTCCTGATAGTCATCATTGCCGGAATAACATTCCTTGCCCTCAATGAATTCCGGAAGAACCGCGAAATGACAGCCGTGTTTGCCATAGAGAAGCAAGAAATGGAAAACGAATACAGCACTTTCGCCATCCAATACGATGAACTCCAGGTACAAATCAACAATGATTCGCTGCGCGAGAAACTGGAAAGTGAAAAGCTGAAAACCCAACGCCTTCTGGAAGAGCTGCGGCAGGTTAAAAGCACCAATGCGGCAGAAATCATGCGCCTGAAAAAGGAGTTGAATACCGTGCGTGCCGTGTTACGAAGCTACGTCATCCAGATTGATTCACTCAACCGACTGAATGCCGCTCTGATGGAAGAGAACAAGGAAGTGAAAAACCGGTACACCGCAGCCACCGCACAAATCAGCACCTTGTCGGCAGAGAAAAAGGATTTACATGAGAAAGTATCCCTCGCCGCCCAGCTGGATGCCACACATATTTCCGTCCTGCCCATGAATAAACGGGGCAAGAAGGCACGCCGCGTGAAGGACGTGAAGAAACTTGCCATCTCGTTCACCATTGTCAAGAACATTACCGCCAAGACGGGAAACAAGACCGTCTATATCCGCATAGCCAAGCCGGACAATGAAATCCTCTCGAAAGGGAATACCACCTTCACTTATGAGAATCGCGAAATCACCTACTCCATCCGGAAGTACATCGAATACACCGGCGAAGAACAGAATGTCACCGTGTACTGGGACGTGGAAGAATTCCTCCCGTCGGGCACGTACCATGTCTATATCTTTGCCGACGGGAACATGATTGGCGACAACTCATTCGAAATGTAAAGGGAACATGCCATGGGAAAACATATTTGCCACCCCATTGCCGGGCTCCTGACCGTAGCGTTCTTGCTCACATCATGCGGGCAGGACCGTTCGGGGGAATACTATGCGTTAATCGGATCCAAAACATGGATATACGAAACCATGGAACAGTATTACCTGTTTTATGAAGACTTGCCGGCGGAAGACGAACTGGATTTTTTCGATAAGCCCGAAGAATTCCTGGAATCAGCCGTCTCTTCGCTGGACCAGAAAAGTGGAACCATATTCTCGCACATCGACTCGGTAGAAGTTACCACTGCTTCGCGTGTGCAAAGCAGCAGCCCCACTTTCGGGCTGGAAGGTTCGCTGATACGCAACTCCAACGGCGACTACGTGGTACACATCCTTTATGTTTACCCCGACTCCCCGGCATCGGAAGCCGGACTGAAACGCAACGATTGGGTGGTGAGCGTGAACGGATACGCCCTGAGCACCTCCAACTACACCGAATACTTCGAGGAGCCTTCTTCCTCGTACCGCTATGAGGTAGCATCCGTTGTGGACGGACAGCCGGACACCACCTACATCGACATGCCTGCCCCGCGTATTATAGAAAAGCCCAGCGTATTTACCTACAAGACACTCACGGTGGGAAGCAAGCAGGTGTTCTACATCCTTTACAACAGTTTCGAGACAGCAGACGAAGATGAACTGAAGGCTGCATTCTCCGCCGCCGCCGCTGCATCCCCCTCCGACATCATCCTCGACCTGCGCTATAACCCGGGCGGCTATGTATCGACCGCCCAACTGCTTGCTACCATCCTGGCTCCGGAAGGAGCCATAGGGCAAACGTGGCTGAACATGATATACAACGACAAAACCAGTCCACAAACCACTACCTACACATTCGACAGCTCCCTGCTACAAGGGGTTTCCAACCTGTCGTACGACCACCTGTACATTGTCACGACAGGAAGTACCGCTTCCGCCTCCGAAATCATCATCAACACGCTCCGTCCCTACCTTGGCGACCGGCTGTTGCAGGTAGGCGCCTCCACGTTCGGCAAGAATGTGGCCCAAAGCCTGTTCACCAACGAATCATACCCCCAACTGGAATTCTGGCTGACCACCGCTTATGTGGCAAACTCGGAAGGCTATTATGACTATTATACTAATGGGCTGCAACCCGACTACGAATCGGAGGAAGACGTAACGGAAGATTTAGGCGAATTTGGCACTCCGGCAGACAGCCTGATAGCTCCCGTCCTCTATCATTTGGAGTACGGCACATTCCCTTCTACCACTGTCGCCGAAGAGACACAGGCAGCAGTGAAAAAACGGGACAAAGTGGTTTACAACCCCATTGCACACAAGACAAAACGAAGCAAGATAGACCGTTAAAAGAACCTGCCCGACACATTAATTCTATATTTGGCCATGTCCCGTACCCCACATGCATGAGAAACATGCAGCAAACAAAGCTGACAAAAATATCCGGACAACATAGCTTGATTTCCAATAATTCTTTTTATTTTTGCTCACAAAGAATCAGAACCTATAAAACCTTATAATATGAAAGAACGAATCTTGGTGACAGGCGGAACAGGCTATATCGGCTCGCACACCGTTGTGGAACTACAGAACAGCGGCTATGACGTAATCATTGTAGACAACTTGTCGAACTCACGGGCAGACGTAGTGGATAATATCGGGAAAATCACAGGAATCCGCCCCGCTTTCGAACAAGTGGACTGCCTGGACTATCAGAAACTCGACTCCGTATTTACCCGGTATCCCGGGATCAAGGGCATCATCCACTTTGCAGCCAGTAAAGCCGTAGGCGAATCGGTGCAAAAGCCACTGCTATATTACCGTAACAACCTGGTTTCATTGATAAATCTCCTTGAACTGATGCCCAAGCACCACGTGCCGGGTATCATCTTCTCTTCTTCGTGCACCGTATACGGGCAACCGGACAAACTGCCTGTAACGGAAGAAGCCCCGATAAAGAAGGCAGAGTCGCCATACGGCAATACCAAACAGATTAACGAAGAAATCATCCGGGATACCATAGCTTCAGGGATGCCGATATATGCCATACTGTTGCGTTACTTCAACCCGATTGGTGCACACCCAAGTGCGCTGATTGGCGAACTGCCCAACGGGGTTCCGCAGAACCTTATCCCTTACCTGACACAGACCGCTATCGGCATCCGTGAAAAACTGACTGTCTTCGGCAATGACTACCATACCCCTGACGGTTCCTGCATCCGTGACTATATCTATGTGGTTGATCTTGCCAAAGCACATGTCACGGCTATCGACCGCATCCTGCATGGCAAGCAGAAGGACAAAATCGAAGTATTCAATATCGGTACGGGGAAAGGGCTTTCCGTACTGGAATTGATCCACGCCTTCGAGTCTGCTACGGGAGTAAAACTAAATTACCAGATAGGAGACCGCCGTGCAGGTGACATCGAACAGGTATGGGCCGATCCGACCTACGCCAATCAGGAACTGGGCTGGAAAGCCGAAACTTCGATTGAGGATACATTGCGCTCGGCATGGGACTGGCAACTGAAATTAAGGGAAAACGGTATACAATGAGCACGTCAACGCCTATATACCGCCTTCAATGACAAAAAGATACTTTACTCGATGCAAAGCACTCAAACGTTTTCGGATATGTGAATATAGGGAAGCGTGTTTTGTTCTTCATGAAGAACGAAAAGTGCTATTCGCATAGTAGTTTTGTCGTGTTTTATTTTGTGTTTGTGTTGTAGCTGTTCTCCAACGGGAGTTGGGGAACAGCTTTTTTAGTATATCCGTAAAACACGGGGAAAAAGATACCTTCCTCCGTACAACAAGCCTTGATTTATCGCAAGATTTTTACCTGAAATCAGAGAATCGATGTACACTCAGATACACTTTTCAAGTGATTCATCTAATTTTGCGCGGATTTTAGTAAGCGTAAAACAATGGCACAATCAAAAGAAATGACTGCAGGGGCTTCATTGCCTTTGATATTCAATTTCACCCTACCCTTGCTTTTAGGAAACCTGTTGCAGCAGACCTATTCACTGGTTGATGCTGCCATTGTGGGTAAATTTCTGGGAATAAACGCGCTGGCTTCCGTAGGAGCCAGCACATCGGTAGTGTTCCTGATTTTGGGCTTCTGCAACGGATGTTGCGGAGGATTTGCCATCCCGGTAGCACAGAAATTCGGTGCAAGAGACTATGTCACGATGCGCCGCTACGTATCTGTCAGCCTGAAGATTGCCGGAGTAATGTCGGTAGTGATAGCCATTGCCACCAGCGTGCTTTGCGCCTTTATACTCCGCCACATGCAGACCCCCGAAAACATCTTTCAGGATGCTTATTACTACCTGCTCATCACTTTCATCGGGGTGCCATGCACATTTTATTATAATCTGCTTTCCAGCATCATCCGTGCGTTAGGAGACAGTAAGACACCTTTCTGGTTTTTACTCCTTGCCACGGTGCTGAACATCTTCCTCGACCTATTCTGCATCCTGGTATTGGATTGGGGAGTGGCAGGAGCCTCCATTGCCACCGTCATAGCTCAAGGAGTGTCGGCCGTGCTTTGCTACCTGTATATGAAACGTAAATTCGAAATCCTGCGTACCACACCCTCCGACTGCCGTTTCCGACCCGAACTTGCCAAACAACTCCTTTACATCGGCGTACCGATGGGCCTGCAGTTTTCCATTACCGCCATCGGGAGCATCATGCTTCAAAGTGCCAACAATGCGCTGGGTACGGCATGCGTAGCCGCATTCACGGCGGCGATGCGCATCAAGATGGTATTCATGTGTGCCCTCGACAGCCTTGGCATGGCAATGGCCACTTATAGCGGACAGAACTACGGGGCTGGAAAGCCGGACCGCATCTGGCAGGGAATCAAGTCGGCAACAGGCATGATGATGGTCTACATCATCGTTGTCAACCTTATCTTATGGAACTGGACAGACAAAATAGCCTTGCTTTTTGTTGCTGCAAATGAAACGGAAATCATCAAGGATACGGCGCTATTCGTGCATCTCAACGCCTCCTTTTTCCCTTTGCTGGGCCTGCTCAGCATACTCCGCTACAGCATCCAGGGAGCCGGATATACCAAACTTGCCATGTTTTCCGGCGTTTCCGAGATGATAGCCCGGATTTTGGTCAGCGTGGTAGCTGTTCCATTATGGGGATTCTGGGGAGTCTGTTTCGGCGACCCCACAGCCTGGCTTTTCGCCTGCCTGTTCCTAATCCCGGCATTCCATTACGTCTACCGGCGCCTGCATGTAATCATTGCGAAAGAAGCGGCATGACATGTTTTGCCCCTTCTGCAATTTTCGCTAT
>CAZAUU010000063.1:0-12820 GCA_964488405.1 uncultured Phocaeicola sp. | reverse complement strand
CGTATCCTTACCGTTCTATATCAGCCAAATTGGCGAAGGCGTTTCAGGCGTTACGACCGTGGCAGTTCTTATATTTCAGACCGCTTCCGCACGGACATGGTTCGTTGCGCCCTATCGTTTTCCCGGCTCGGTAGGGTTCTTTTTTCGCTTCGCGTGTGTCTTTTCCAGCAGCAGCCTGCTGGTTGGGGTCACCCAAGTCTTGCTTCTCTTCACGGTATTGCCGACGCGGCTGCTGCGGTTCGGGGGCAGCTTCGCGCACCTGCCGTGGCTCCCGTACCGGAATCTGGCCGCGCATCAACACAGAAATCGTGTTGTTGTTTATCTTATTCACCATGGAGTCGAAAAGGTTGACCGACTCTAACTTAAATATGAGCAACGGGTCTTTCTGTTCGTAGCTTGCATTTTGTACCGAATGCCTCAATTCATCCAATTCACGAAGATTTTCTTTCCATGCTTCGTCTATCACACGCAAAAGGATGGTTTTTTCGAATGCCTTGACAATGGCTTTCCCTTCCGTTTCGTAGGCTTCCTTCAGGTTGACGGAAATGTTGTACATCCGTTTGCCATCAGTGATTGGGATTAAAATATTCTGGTAAACCTGTCCTTGCCCCTCATACACCTGCTTGATTACCGGACTGGCAATCTGCGCCAGACGCTCGGTTTTACGCCGGAACAAATCCATGGCATCCTGGAAAGTCTGTTCGGCAAGTTCGTCTTTGCGCTTGTTTCGGAAATCATCTTCCGTAAACGGTGTTTCCATAGCCAAGGTCTGGAGGATTTCCATCCTGGCATCTTCGTAGGTGGGCTGATCTACGGCGTTGTAACAACGATCCCATATCATGTCGGCAATATCCATGCCGATACGTTCGCCCATCAAGGCATGGCGACGTTTGGTATAGACTACCGTACGCTGTTTGTTCATTACGTCATCGTATTCGAGCAGACGCTTGCGGATACCGAAATTATTCTCTTCCACCTTCTTTTGGGCACGCTCGATAGACTTCGATATCATGGTGTGCTCTATCATTTCGCCTTCTTTGAATCCCATCTTGTCCATCCAGCGAGCCAAGCGGTCGGAAGCAAACAGACGCATGAGATCGTCTTCCAAAGAAACAAAGAATACCGATGAACCGGGGTCACCCTGCCGGCCGGCACGTCCGCGTAACTGACGGTCAACGCGACGCGACTCGTGACGTTCGGTGCCGATGATGGCCAAGCCTCCTGCCTCCTTCACTTCCGGACTCAGCTTTATATCGGTACCACGACCCGCCATGTTGGTAGCAATGGTCACCGTACTGCTCTGTCCGGCTTTTGCCACAATTTCGGCTTCTTTCTGGTGTAACTTCGCGTTCAACACATTGTGTGGAATCTTGCGCAAGTCCAGCATCCTGCTCAACATCTCGGATATTTCCACCGATGTGGTACCAACCAGTACCGGACGTCCGGCATTGATCATTTTTTCGATTTCCTCGATAACTGCCTTGTATTTTTCCCGCTTTGTCTTGTAGACACGGTCGTTCATGTCAATACGGGCAACCGGACGGTTGGTGGGGATGACCACGACATCCAACTTGTAGATATTCCAAAACTCACCCGCCTCTGTTTCTGCCGTACCGGTCATACCCGACAATTTGTGATACATACGGAAATAATTTTGTAGGGTAATGGTGGCAAACGTCTGGGTAGCCGCCTCGATTTTCACGCCTTCTTTCGCTTCTACCGCCTGGTGCAGGCCATCGCTCCAGCGGCGTCCTTCCATGATTCGTCCCGTCTGCTCATCGACAATCTTCACCTGACCGTCTATTACGACATAGTCCGTGTCTTTCTCGAACATCGTATAAGCCTTCAGCAACTGGCTGATGGTATGTACGCGTTCCGACTTGATGGCATAATTGGTCATCAACTCATCCTTCTTGGCTAGCTTTTCCTCATCGCTCAGTCCGGCTTCGTTTTCCAAGGCAGACAGTTGTGCGGCAATGTCGGGCAGCACAAACAATGTCGGGTCTTGCGAATTGCCTGTAATCAAATCCACCCCCTTATCGGTCAGGTCAACACTTTTCAGTTTCTCGTCTATGACGAAGTATAAAGGTTCCACCGCCTCGGGCATGCGCTTGTTGTTCTGTTCCATGTAGATTTCCTCAGTCTTCAACATGCCGGCCTTGATACCCGGCTCACTGAGGAATTTGATCAACGGTTTGTTTTTTGGCAACGCCTTATGGCTGCGGAATAAGGCAAGGAAACCGGCATCGACATCCTCCTTCTTATCGGAAGCTATCAGGCGCTTGGCATCTGCCAGGTATTGGGTGGCAAGCCGGCGCTGTGCCTCTACCAGTCTTTCCACCTGCGGGCGAAGCACTTCAAAAAGCTGGTCCTCGCCTTTGGGTACCGGTCCGGAAATAATCAGCGGCGTACGTGCATCGTCTATCAAAACCGAGTCCACCTCATCGACAATGGCATAGTTGTGTTTGCGCTGTACCAGATCTTTCGGGCTGATTGCCATGTTGTCGCGCAGATAATCGAAACCAAATTCATTGTTTGTACCGAAAGTGATATCCGCCATATAGGCATGGCGGCGTGCCTCCGAGTTAGGCTGGTGTTTGTCAATACAGTCCACGCTCAATCCGTGGAACATGTAGAGCGGTCCCATCCATTCCGAGTCACGCTTTGCCAGATAATCGTTCACCGTGACAACATGCACGCCGTTTCCCGTCAATGCATTCAGGAAGACCGGGAGCGTAGCCACCAACGTCTTTCCTTCGCCGGTAGCCATTTCGGCTATCTTGCCCTGGTGCAATACCACACCACCGAAAAGCTGCACATCGTAGTGGATCATGTTCCACGTCACCTCATTTCCTCCGGCCATCCAATGGTTTTTCCATACAGACTTGTCTCCTTCGATGCGTATGAAGTCGTGCCCCTGCGCAGCCAAGTCACGATCCATGTCTGTGACATTTACCATAATCTCCTCGTTTTCGGCAAAACGGCGTGCCGTTTCCTTTACAATGGCGAAAACCGTGGGAAGTATATCATTCAACGCCTTTTCGTATTTGTCAAGGACTTCCTTTTCCAGTTTGTCTATCTGGTTGAAAATCGGTTCGCGTTTCTCTATATCGGTTCCTTCGATAGTCGCTTTCAGGGATTCGATCTTCTTGTTCTCCTCCTGTGCCGATTCTTTGATGTACTTTTTCAATTCCTGAGTCTTGGCACGTAACTCATCGTTGGTCAACTTCATAATTTCCGGATACACTTTCTTAATCTTTTCCACCCAAGGCTGGATTTCTTTCATGTCGCGGACTGCTTTGTTTCCGAAAATCTTGCTTATAAATTCATTAAATCCCATATTATGTGTTGTTTTTATTCTGAATTGTTTGTAAATATGATTCTTTTTGCCGTGCAAAGATACACAATTCGCCTTTTTTCAGGCATCTTTTACACAAAATTACTTGCGGATTTCTGCCAAAGGGGCGGATGTGGCGGCATTGGGTGCCCGTATGCGCATGAAGTGGGCTACCGTAGGAGCGATTGCAGACACTTTGACCGGTGTATAGAGAATCTCCGGCTTGATGCCCCCACCTATAAATATAAGGGGAACGGGGGTATAGATATCCCGTATGACCTGCGCGTATTTCGAATAGCCGTCCACTACCGACCAACCCGGCATGACTTCCACATAGATATCACCCGAACTGTTCGGGTTGAAAGTGTTACGGATTTTCTCAATGCGTGGTGTCCATGCCCCGAGCAACAGACGTTGTGAGGAATATGCCGAACGTACACCGCTCATCTGCACGATGAACTCCGACGAGCGGTTCAGTATCTCTACCAGGTCCAGTTTGCAGTTTTCTATCAGCTTATGGTTCAAGTAAATCTGTCGGTCGTAATAGGTTTCCACGTATTGACCCTGACCGTATATAGCCATGAGGTACATGTTCAGCAGAGCGGCACAACGTTCGATGTGGAACTCCCCGCCGGGAATCCGGTACTTCTCCGGATCTTGCGGGTCCGGATCGGTGTAGCCGGTGGAAGTGATGAAAAACAACGTGTTTTCCAAACCGACTTTCCGGTCAATCAAATCCAGCAAATCACCGATAGATCGGTCCAGGCGCACATACATGTCCTGAATTTCCATCGGGTATTCCGTATTTGGCTTGTGGTCGTAATTGCCTGCATAATAGGAAAGGGCCAACAGGTCTGGCACATGGTCCATACCCATCCGCGTATTCGACAGGCAGGCATCGACCAAGCGGTTCACCTCGTCATTGGCATACGGGCTGGTCTTGAACTTCCGGTACTTTGCAGCACGCTCATCCGAAAAATCGTGCTTGAAGGTCAGTTGCTTGGATTCGGAGGTAACATACTGGTACGAAGTGACGGGCAGGTAAGGTCCCCACACCAGGCTTCCGATACGGAAATCCAGCCCTTCACGGTCGTTGTAGGCGGTCACCCATTCGGGGAAGGCCCCGTAATAGGTCGAGCCGCTCCACTTGCCCGTCTCGTCATTCAGCCAAAATGCCCCTTTCGCCGCATGTCCTGCCGCCATGATTGCCATCTCACGTGCAGGCGCAATGGAATACACTTCCGCCGCACCCTGTGTGGCCACCATCAGCTCATCCGACAAGGTAGACACCAGCAGATGCTTCGGCGAAGAACATTCGGACGTATAAATGCCCATATAGGCAGGGTCGTCCACACTCTTGACTACACGCAAAGTGTTGCGATCCATCCAGCGGTTTCCTATTATCCCATTATAATAAGGAGTGGTTCCCGTATAGATAGAAGCCACCGCCGAAGAGCAGTCTACTTGGATAAAGTCATATTCGGCATTGCAATAGATGCGCCCTTCCTTCAGCAACCGTTTGAATCCCCTTTCGCCATACAGGGCAGAGAAAGCTTCGATATAGTCACTCCGGAGCTGGTCGATGGTCAGCCCTACCACCAGCTTGGGCGCGACAGGAGCCACCGTCTGCGCTTGCAACCCAGTGAGAACAATGACCGTTATCAAAGATGTCAGTATGCGTTCTTTCATCGCTTTTTATTCCAAACCAAAATGCGGCCTGCCGAAGTGACCAGCAAACCGAGGGTCAAAGGTAATATTGTTAAATTAAATTCTTGCCCGCAAATAAAGAATATCACTATAAAAAGTGTTAAATACACGAGATTCACGAGGTGATAGTGGTCTGTCTTCCCTTTTCTTTCCCGGCAAACCAGAAAAGGAAGATAAAACAAAGGGATGGGATTGAATATCCATAGCAGCCAATTGGAGTCTACGGTGGGGTGGGAAGAAAAGAAAAATAAGAAGGCAATCACACACCCCGCCAGTCCCTGTAGGCCGAACAGGAAAGCATCCCATCCCCACCATACCACACGATACCTCCACTGCACCCATGCCAGGCACACGCATAAGACAAAAAACAGTATCCCGCACCACACCGGAGGCAAAGGGAAACCCGGTTCTGCAAGGATGGGAAGGACATCTACTATTTTTTCCGTCTTCCCGAGCACCAATGGACGCTCTTCCCCTTTTCTGTTAACAATGTAGGCACCATCCGCATAATGCAACATATAGAAAGGAGCGAACATCTGCAAACGGCTCCCAATTGGCCGATCCGCCTTTATTCCCAAACAGAAATCGATGCCCAACTCGTCCCATGCCGCATTGCGTGTAAATTCGTGGACAATGCTGCGGAAAGTCTTTCCCGGCAAGGAATCCGGATAGACTACTTGCCCCTGAATAGCATCTTCTATGCGGTCGCGGGCACGTGTCGTGCAGTTGTCGTAAAAGTAATTGTAGCGATACACCCGGTTTTCAGGACGATAGTTCACTTCAAGCAACGAAAACAGCCTCTCCTTCTCTTCTTGCGTCAGATTCAAGACCTGTTGATACACCGAGGAACCGCGCATGGCGTATTCCGCCTCAAAATACGCATAAGGTGTGACTCCCAACTGGTAGTCCGTATCACCCTTGACAAAACGCCACAAAAAGTGGGGAGCCCCAAAATTGAACATACCGTAATTGAACACGATATCCACCTTACGGGTATAATTTTCGTAACGGATTGCCGTATGACCGAAATGCGCATAGATTTCATTTCCGGGAGCACAGGTCAGCAAGCTGAAACGGATGCTGTCCTGTGCGCATACATGTACAACTCCACACACACACAGGAGCAAGTACGCCATTACATATCTGAAGTGTTTCATTCGCAAAAACTTTCATTTCGGTACAAAAGTACACCGAATAATCCATAACTTCGAAAGAAAATCGCACTTTTATAGCCTTCCTATTTATTTTTTGATTTACTTTGCACCGATAAAAACACAAAAAAGTGAACTTAGTAATCGATATAGGCAATACAATAGCCAAATTAGCTGTATTCGACAAAGAGGAAATCGTAGAGGTCATACGGGGTTCCAACCATTCGCTTGACTGTCTGCCTATACTGTACAACAAATACCCCATAGACAATGCCATTGTTGCATCCGTCATCACGCAGAGCAATACGATACGAAGGCAACTGAGTAAAGTGGATTTTCCCGTCCTGGAACTTACGTGTGACACGCCTGTGCCTATACGCAACCAATACCATACGCCGAATACATTAGGCATGGACCGGCTGGCTGCGGTGGTGGGAGCCAATTACCTATGTCCAGGAAAAAACCTGCTGGTAGTGGATGCAGGAACAGCATTGACCTATGAGTTTATCGATGCGGAAGGCTGCTATAAAGGAGGCAACATTTCACCCGGCATTTATACCCGTTTCAAGGCATTGAATGCGTGTTGTGAAAAACTTCCCCTGATAAAGAAGGGAGGCGATCTCCCCGATTTCGGCTACAGTACCGAAACGGCCATCCGTGCGGGAGTAATTAAGGGAATAGAGTTCGAAATCACAGGTTATATCAAGCTGATGCAAAGAAAACACCCTGACCTTTTGGTTTTTTTAACCGGCGGAGATAAATTTTCTTTTGATACCAACTTAAAAAGTATCATCTTTGCAGACAGATTTTTAGTATTGAAAGGTTTAAACAGAATATTAAATTACAATGTGGAGCAATAAAGCACTTATCAGTGCTCTGATGATAGCCGGTTCGTTCACCACGGCCGCTGCTCAGTCAAGCACAAACTCACCTTACACACGATATGGATTAGGAGATTTATCAGACCGGGGATTTGCCAACAACGCAGCTATGGGCGGTATCGGTTACGGATTGCGTAGCAATGGGCAGATAAATCTGACCAATCCGGCATCTTATTCAGCAGTAGATTCCCTTTCGTTTATGTTCGATGTCGGTATGAGCCTGAAAGTTTCCAATTACAAAGAAAACGGGATAACAAACAAAGCTAAAAACTCCAGCTTTGATTATATAGCCATACAATTCAGGTTGTGCAAACGGTTAGGAATAGCCATAGGTTTCACACCTTATTCTACGGTGGGATACAATTTCTCCAGTTCTTCGCTTATCGAGGGGAGTGATGTGACAGCTACCAATAGCTTTTACGGAGAAGGAGGGACCCAGGAAATTACAGCCGGATTGGGATTCAAAATCCTGGATAATCTGTCTATCGGTGCGAGCGCTGGCTATCTCTATGGTTCGTTGGATTACCAGTCGAGTGTATCATTCGATGTAAGCAGCGATGCGACCTACGTATATAACACCATCGATGTGAAAAGTTATGTGGCTGATTTCGGACTGCAGTACACCCAAAAGCTGACCAGATCCGACCGCTTTACTTTAGGTTTGGTATACGGTATCGGGCACACACTGAGTTCCACCGACACAAGAGGCATTCAAGTGGTTGACAACTCGGGCAGTACGTCCTACTCGGCGGCCGATGAACATGTGGTGAAAGACTCGTATGGCATTCCTCATACATTCGGTGCGGGTTTGGCATACAGCCACAAGGAAAACATGCTTATAGGCATCGACTACACATTACAGAAATGGTCCGATGTCAAATACGAAAACCAGACCGACATGTATGACGACCGCACCAAGATATCCGTAGGAGGTGAATTCTTGCCTAACCCTTTGGGAAGAAGCTATTTGAAACGCATACGCTACCGGGTAGGTTTCTACTATTCTACCCCTTACCTGAAACTGCCACAGTATGACGGTCCTTCTGAATATGGGATCAGTGCAGGTTTCGGCTTCCCGCTCTACCTGTTTCAGCGCAATTCGATTCTGAACCTCACAGGACAGTATGTGCGGGTTAAACCATCCATCAGCAACTTGCTTTCCGAAAGCCGGTTTGTCATCAAGTTAGGACTGACTTTCAATGAGCACTGGTTCATGAAATGGAAAGTCAACTGACCGGAACAAGAAACGCCTATAAAGGAACCATTTAATGAATTTGCCATGAAAACGAAGTTCTATATAATACTATTCACGCTTTCATTTGCCTGTGTACCATTGCCGGCCCAAGAAAGTGTAGAAGTTGGCCAACCTCCCGGACGAGAGGAAGATAGTATGTGTTGCCTCCGGAACATCAGCTTGTATAAGGAATATATGAAGGCAAATCGTTTTGTGGAAGCATATCCCCATTGGCGGACAGTATTTACTGAATCCCCGCTGGTAGAGGGTGATATATACAACAACGGCGCACAAATCCTGCGTGCCCTAATTGCTGAATCAAAAGATCCCCAGCAAAAGCAAGCATATTTGAATGAGCTGATGGCAGTCCATGATCAGCGTATCCGGTACCTTGACCAACTGAATGCATTGATCCCGGTTCCGGTCACCATAGAAGCTGCGTTGGGTATGAAAATACATGATTACGTGATATTTTCAGAAGACGATACAGACCTGGACAAAGTTTATGCCATTGAAAAGGAAACGATTGCCTCGGAGCAGCAACAAGCTCCCTATTATATGTTCTTGGATATGATAGAACTGTCCTCGCGCAAACTTAAGACCGACACGGCACACAAAGAACAGTTCATACTGGACTACGTGACCGTTTCCAGGTATATAGCCGAAGCCATGAAAGCTGCAACCGGACCGGAAGAACACCATTTGCTGAAAATGGCAAAAGACAAAATCGATGCACATTTCATCAATAGCGGAACCGCCACATGCGAAAACCTGCAGGCCGTCTATGGTTCCAAAATAGAACAGCATAAGTATGACATCGAATACCTGAAAGAAGTGATTTCGGTCATGCAGATGTTAAAATGCACCAATGAAGAAGCTTACTTCGCCGCTTCAGAGGCCTTGTATGCTGCTGAACCTACAGGCAAGACCGCCGCCGAATGCGGATGGATATATTATAGAAAAGGCAACATGGACAAGTGCATAAGCTACCTTGACGAGGCAATAAAATTGACTTTGGATAATAACCTGAAAGCTGAATACAGTTACAATGCCGCCGTTGCTTTGTTCAACCAAGGCCAACCGGTACGTGCCAAACAATATGCGGAACAATCCTTGTTGTACAACAGCAAATACGGGAAGTCGTATATCCTGCTCGCACAAATGTACGCATCGTTTCCAAACTGGAGCCAGGAAGACACGCTGAACAAATGTACCTATTATGCCGTTTTGGACAAATTGCAGGAGGCACAGTCGGCCGATCCTGACATTGCCGAAGAAGCGGGCAAATTAATCAATGCCTATTCCGCCCACGTACCCAATGAAAAAGATCTTATCTTCATCGGTTTACAAAAGGGAAACTCGGTAACAATCGGAGGGTGGATTGACGAAACGACAACTATCAGATAAAACACCCATGCAAAAGATGCGGAGATACATGGTTACGTTAGGTACATGCGTGGCAACGTGGGCAATTACACTCTTCGTATTGTTGCCTTCGTGCAGTTCAAAGGGTAACCTTGCCGATGCGGTAGGCGAAAACGATTCGCTTCCGGACATGCGTACTTTGGGAGTCACTACCTATATATCTGACTCAGGCATGATTCGTTACAAAGTGATTACCGCCGAATGGCTCGTGTACAGCGAGGTCGATTCCCCATATTGGGCTTTCAATAAAGGTATCTACCTTGAAAAATTCGATACACTCTTCCGCATTGATGCCAGCATCAAGGCAGACACGGCCTATTTTTACGAACCTAAAAAGATTTGGGAACTAAGGGGAAATGTACATATACGCAGCCAGCGGGGCGACCAGTTCGACACCGAACTGCTGTTTTGGGACCAAAATAAAGAGAAGATTTATTCCGACCGTTTCATCCGCATCGAGCAACCTGATAAGATTTTGAACGGCTACGGATTCGAATCAAACCAACAAATGACTGAATACCAGATATTCAACAACACCGGCATATTCACAGTGGAAGATACGGCACCTGCTGACACTACGCAACAAACGGCAAACGGGTAATAAGCTTATGGGAAGATTCCTTGCCAGCATAACGATTGTGTCGTGTTTCCCCATGTTTTTCTGGATTGAAAGAGATGATTATCAGATGGCAGGAGATTGAGTATTAAACTTTCTGAGATCCAGTTAGAATATGACAATCAACATATTACAATTTAAAGTACCCAAAATAACAGTTGCCAAGATTGATTTGATGAAACTGGAAATATCTTTCCGAGCACAATGATTTTATCATTTTTTTTATCAAAATCGACACGGCTAAGCACATTTTTTGTATCTTCGTGCGCTAAAAGAAAAAACAATAAAATAAGAACTTTAAATGGCAACTTTACAATCAATTAGAAGCAAAGGACCGCTTTTGGTCATTGTAATCGGTCTTGCCCTTTTCGCTTTCATTGCAGGTGACGCATGGAAAGTGCTCCAGCCGCACCAAGGGAAACAAGACGTAGGAAAAGTGAACGGGAAGGCACTCTCTGCCCAAGAGTATCAGCAAATGATAGAAGAGTTTAGCGAAGTCATCAAGCTGACCAACGGACTAAATTCACTGAACGAAGACCAATTGAACAATATTAAAGACCAGGTATGGAACACGTATGTAACCAACCAACTGATTGCGACAGAAGCTGAGAAACTGGGACTGAAAGTAACCGACAAGGAATTGCAGGCAATCATCGATGAAGGAACCAACCCGCTATTGATGCAAACACCGTTCCGCAACCCGCAGACCGGTGCCTTCGACAAAGACATGCTAAAGAAATTCCTGGTAGAGTATGCCAATTTAGGTTCTACACAAATGCCTGCCCAATATATAGAATATTATCAGAAGTTGGGCAACTTCTGGCAGTTCGTGGAAAAAACGCTCCGGCAATCCACCTTGGCATCCAAATACCAGAATTTGATAGCCAAATCTCTAATATCCAATCCTGTTGCAGCGGAAGACGCATTCAATTCACGCACAGTACAGTCGGACTTGCTCCTAGCAGGTGTGCCCTATACCAGTATAAGTGATTCTACCATAACCGTGTCCGACAATGAAATCAAGAAACTGTATAATGAAAGGAAAGAATCATTCAAACAACTGGTCGAGACACGCGACATTCAATACATTGATGTGCATGTAGTTCCATCAGCAGCCGACCGCGAAGCTGTACTGACGGAAGTGACCGATTTCAGCAACCAGTTGGGTAATGTTACCGATGACTATGGTACTTTTATCCGTTCTACCGGTTCGACCGTAACATATACCGATTTGGCTATCAACAAGACTTCACTTCCGCAGGATGTGGCCAGCCGTCTGGACTCCACAAGCATCAACGAAGTGTATGGCCCGTATTATAACCAAAGCGATGACTCATACAATGCTTTCAAGCTCATTGCCAAAACAACCGCTCCTGACTCTATCCAGTTCCGCCAGATCCAAGTCATAGCCGACACACAGGAAAGAAGGGAAGAGATGGCAGATAGCATCTTTAATGCAATCAAAAAAGGAGCAGATTTTGCCGAAGTAGCAAAAGCATACGGACAAACCGGTGAAGCGATGTGGGTTAATGCCATGAGTTGGGAAGGTGCCGCATTGGATGCAGACAATACCACTTACATCAAGGCACTCATCGGACAACCGGTAAACGAACTGAAGATCCTGCGAATCGGACAGGCAAATCTGATTATCCAAGTAATGGCGAAAAAAGCGATGAAAACCAAATACCAGGTAGCCGTGGTGAAATGTCCTGTAGAATTCAGTAAAGAAACTTATAACGATGCCTACAACAAATTCAGCCAATTTGTAGCACAAAACACAACGTTAGAAAATCTGAAAAAAAATGCGGAAGAAGCAGGATATACCCTGATTCCACGCAGTGATTTCCGTAGTGATGAGCATTACGTGGGCGGAGTAAAGTCTACCACCGAAACCCTGCGCTGGATCTTCGATGCGAAAGTAGGCGAAGTGTCCCCTTTATACGAATGCGGAGAAAACGACCACATGATGGTAGTAGCATTGGAAGCCGTCAACAAGAAAGGTTATACCAACATCAATAAAGTAGCCAATATGCTGAGAACGGAAATTGTCCGTAACAAAAAAGCGGAACAACTGATGGGTTTGATGCAGGGTTTCAACAGTCTTGATCAGGTAAAAAACATGCTTGATGCCGTAAGCGACAGCATCAAGCATGTCACCTTCGGAGCCCCGGCTTATATCTCTGTGACTCACGCCAGCGAACCGGCAATCAGTGCATACGCATCCAAAATGGAAATGGATAAAGTTTCCACTCCTATCAAAGGAAATGCCGGAGTCTATATGATTCAAGTGTACGGAAGGGACAATGGGACAGAAGAATTCGATGAGAAGAAAGAAGAAACTTCACTCGCAGCCATGGCATCCAACTATGCCGGCCAATGTATCTACGAGCTGCGTGAAAAAGGTGAAGTGACCGACGAGCGTTATTTATATTTCTAAACCTTTCCATACAGGAATGTCATAGAAAGGGG
>CAZAUU010000062.1:0-13161 GCA_964488405.1 uncultured Phocaeicola sp. | reverse complement strand
GCTTTCCAAAGAAACCGTGTATCAATGTTTCACGAACGATTGACACACAGCTTGCTTTGTTCTGAATTCGTCGAACTCACAACGTTATTTACTGAATGTCCCTAAAAAGAGCAAAAAAGAGGATGTGCACCTCACATTGACACACCTTCCTCTTTTTCTTTCTTTTCCTGTCTAACAAAATTATTCAGCACGCAAGGTGAAACGTTTGAAATCCACGATTTTCAGGTCTACATCTGCTGCTTTCAATACATCGCTGATGGTCTTTTGAGGATCCATAATACTTTCTTGTTTCAACAAACAGACTTCTTTGTAGAATTTACCCAAACGCCCCATTGCAATTTTTTCAATCATGCTTTCTGGTTTGCCTTCTTCGCGAGCCTTACCGGCAGCTATCTCTTTTTCGCGTTCCAATACCTCAATAGGGATACCTGCTTCATCAATAGCAATCGGATTCATGGCGGCAATCTGCATGCAGATTTCATGACCTAATTTTTCATCACAAACTTTATTGAATGCAACCAAAGTACAGAGTTGGTTCTTATTCTGGTGATTGTACACAGCCGTATATGCCCCTGAAACAAAGCAAAAACCGTCTAATTCCGTTTTTTCACCAGTAACACCACTACGTTCTACTATAGCATCAGCAATAGTCCCTTTACCCATCGGCAAAGCTTTCACTTCATCCAATGTCTGGCATTTATTTGCGATAGCAGCATCTAAGATGGCTTGGGTTAATGCTACAAAATCAGCATTTTTAGCCACAAAATCAGTTTCACACTTCAACGCAATCATTGCGGCATAATCACCTGTAGACTTGGCCAGCACACAACCTTCTGAAGCTTCGCGGTCGGAACGCTTGGCAGCCACTGCCTGTCCCTTTTTACGGATGATTTCCATTGCCTTGTCAAAATTTCCTTCTGCTTCGGTCAAAGCATTCTTGCAATCCATCATACCAGCACCTGTCATCTTACGCAAGTGTTGGATATCAGCCATACTTACAGCCATAACTATTCTTACTTTTTTAATTAGAATTGAAAATTAAGGGGAAACACTCTTATATGAGAATCGGGAATTGAGAATTACAGAAAAAGGATTGCTTCCGCTCTATTTCCTTTAATTCTCAATTCCCGATCTCAATCGTATGTAATATTAAGCTTCTTCTTCGTCTTCTTTAGAAATAAACGCGGCAGCCTTTGAAGCATTGATAGCATCTTGTTCCGCTTTATCCATACGGGCCTTGGCAGTTCTCTTCTTGGCCGACTTAGGCGAGTTCTCACCTGCGGCTTCCATATCTACCTTCTCAGCCTTTCTTTCTTCCAGGCCTTCAGCCATAGCACTGCAACATGCATCCAGGATTACCTCAATAGACTTCGTTGCATCATCGTTTGCCGGAATCACGAAATCGACGTTAGAAGGATTGGAATTTGTATCCACAATACCGAATACTGGAATACCTAAGCGGTTGGCTTCGCGTACTGCTATATTTTCCTTCATTACATCTACAATGAATAATGCAGAAGGCAAACGCGTCAAGTCAGCGATAGAACCTAAGTTTTTCTCCAATTTGGCACGCTGCCGAGAAATCTGTAAGATTTCCCGTTTCGACAAATTAGAATATGTACCATCATTGGTCAGCTTATCAATGGTAGCCATTTTCTTTACAGCCTTGCGGATTGTAGGAAAGTTGGTCAACATACCACCTGGCCAGCGTTCAATGACATATGGCATATTTACAGATGCAGCCTTTTCGGCTACAATTTGTTTGGCTTGTTTTTTAGTAGCGACAAACAGGATTTTTTTTCCTGATTTTGCGATTTGTTTCAAAGCTTCAGCAGCTTCGTCTATTTTGGCAACGGTCTTGTTCAGGTCGATGATATGAATACCGTTACGCTCCATAAAGATATAAGGAGCCATTGCCGGATTCCACTTTCTTTTCAAATGTCCAAAGTGGCAACCTGCCTCCAAAAGCATCTCGAAATTTACTCTTGACATGTTTTGATTGTTTTTTATTCGTTTACTTTCTTTTTTGTTAATTGAACCAGCCTTCTGGTAGTCTTTCCACAAACCCATGCAAAAAGAATCCAGACGGTTTAGATGCTAAACGTTTTTTTTAAGCCCTACACATTTAAAGATTAAAAGAACCCATAAATCAACGTTTGCTGAATTGGAATCTGCGACGTGCTTTTGGACGTCCGGGTTTTTTACGTTCTACCGCACGCGAGTCGCGTGTCATGAAACCTTCTGCCCTCAACGTTTTCTTATCGTCCGGATTAATCTTTACCAATGCACGGGCAATAGCCAGGCGCAGAGCTTGGGACTGTCCTGTAAATCCTCCCCCGTTCAGGTTTACTTTGATATCATATTTTTCAGTCACTTCCAATTTGTTCAGCGGCTGTTTGACTACATACTGCAGAATGGATGACGGAAAATACTCGGTGAGATCTCTCTTATTTATAGTAATTTTCCCTGTACCTTCGCTGACGAATATGCGAGCCACTGCACTCTTACGTCTGCCTAATGCATTTACTACTTCCATGCTTTATTATTTAAGTAAATTAATATCAATAGCTTTCGGTGACTGGGCTTCATGCTTGTGCTCAGGACCTTCGTATATATACAAATTACGCAACAAATGTGCGCCTAAACGATTCTTGGGCAACATGCCTTTCACAACGCGCCTCATCAACTTGTCTGTACCGTTGGGCTTCTGTACCAGACGAGCAGGAGTGATTTCACGCTGTCCGCCGGGATAACCCGTATAACTCAGGTAAATCTTGTCGGTCCACTTATTACCTGTAAATTTCACTTTGCTTGCGTTAATGATTATCACATTATCGCCGCAATCCACATGAGGGGTAAAGTCAGGTTTGTACTTACCTCTCAAAAGTTTCGCAACCTTAGAGCCGAGACGACCTACGACCTGATCGGTAGCATCTACTATGACCCATTCTTTGTTCACAGTAGCCTTGTTTGCTGAAATGGTCTTGTAACTTAAAGTATCCACTTTTAATCCTTATTTAATGTTAACTACTAAAAAACAAGCCCTACATCCTCTTCCCCGGACAAAAAGGAAGTACAGACATCCAGTTCTTGTTTAAATACATTATTGATAATAATCGGTTTGCAAAGGTACGGCTTTTCTTCGAACCAGCAAAGATTTTGCCTGATTTTCTTTTGCAAGTAATTGGATACCAAGAATGGAGGGGGGGGGATATTATAACGAAAAAGGCACAAAATACTATTGCCCCTTTAGTATCTTGTGCCCCTTTGTGATGGGATTGGAAAATATTCCTGTTTAACGGACAATATTGCTCGGATATTTATCCGGCATTTCCATTCGCCTCCAGATTTCGTGTGACCAAACGTCATCCGCATTCTGTCCCGGTGAATAATACTTCACAAACATCAACTTCCCGTTTTCAGCCAATTCGAAATACATCACATTGTCCTTGCCATCCAACTCTGGAAGGTGGATGTTTTTCCTAACATGTTCGATATAAATACTGTCTGAGTCAAGCGTATAAGTCCCTTCTCCGATAATGATAGCACCCGTCGGCATCATCACTACATTGGTAAACTCGCCATCTCCAGATAAGATTTTTAATGAGTTACTGGTTTTCAGCTCTCCAGGAAGTGCCGGCAACGAAGAACTGTAAAAACACATTTGCCATACGCCCGTCAATGAAACCTTTTCTTTAAGCTCATCTTGAGCAAACAGATTCATTACACCCGTTAATGAGCACACAACAGCCAATAATAAAGAACGTGCCTTCATGATGTTTAAATATTTAAAGTTAAACGTATAAGTTTTATGTACAAATATAAAGAACTTTTCCGTAATTCCTTTACACTTGGCACAATAAAATAAAGAGGAAGCTAAAAAAACATTAAAAAAACAAGACTGCGCAACATTAAAATTCCTTATTTACCTTCTTTATGTTGCGCCGCCTCATTAAGAAATTAAATAGTTCAGAATTCCGCATTACGTGGTGTACGCGGGAAAGGAATTACATCACGGATATTCGACATACCCGTCACAAACAACAATAGACGTTCGAACCCTAAGCCAAAACCAGAATGTGGGCATGTCCCATATTTGCGAGTATCCAAATACCACCACATGTCCTTCATCGGGATGTTCAATTCCTTGATGCGGGCAAGTAGTTTGCCATAGTCAGCTTCCCGCTCAGATCCTCCAATGATTTCCCCAATTTTCGGGAAAAGCACATCCATGGCACGCACTGTTTTTCCATCATCGTTCTGTTTCATGTAGAATGCCTTAATTTCCTTTGGATAGTCGGTCAGAATTACCGGACATTTGAAATACTCTTCCACCAAAAAACGTTCATGCTCGGATGCCAAGTCCATTCCCCAATACACGGGGAACTCGAATTGGTATCCGTTTGCAACAGCTTCTTCCAATATCTTGATACCTTCCGTATAAGACAGACGAATGAAATTACCTTTTAATACCCCTTGCAGGCGTTCAACCAGCTCTTTGTCGAAATGGTCATTCAAGAACTTTACATCATCATAACAATTGTCAAGAGCCCATTGTATGCAATATTTAATAAAGTCTTCCGCCAAGTCCATGTCATCGTTGATATCATAAAAAGCCATTTCCGGCTCAATCATCCAGAATTCGGCAAGGTGGCGTGGCGTATTGGAATTTTCCGCACGAAATGTAGGACCAAACGTGTAAATGGCCCCCAATGCCGTAGCAGCCAATTCTCCTTCCAATTGTCCAGATACCGTAAGACTGGTCTGCCTGCCGAAAAAATCATCATCATAAATGATTGACCCATTTTTATCTTTTTTCAAATCACGCAAATCCAGTGTAGTTACTTGAAACATCTGCCCTGCGCCTTCACAATCAGACGCGGTGATAAGCGGCGTGTGGAAATAGAAAAAACCACGTTCGTGGAAGAACTTATGGATGGCAATCGCCATGTTATGACGGATGCGCAACACAGCCCCAAATGTATTAGTGCGCGGACGTAAATGTGCTATCTCACGCAGGAATTCCATGGAATGTCCCTTTTTTTGAAGCGGGTAGGTATTGTCGCAAGTACCTAAGATTTCGATTTCGCCGGCTTGTACTTCAGCTGTTTGCCCGGCGCCTACCGACTCTACCAATATACCGTTGACACTCAGGCAAGATCCGGTAGTAACCTGTTTCAACATATCTTCATCGAAATTTGCCAAGTCGACTACAATCTGCACATTATTTATAGTAGAACCGTCATTCAGGGCAATGAAGCTGACCTGCTTGCTACCACGGCGAGTACGCACCCAACCTTTTACGTTGACAGTTGTGCCGAAGTCACGACTTTTCAACAAATCAACAATCTTTGTTCTACGAATTGCATTCATTTCTCTTTACTGTTTAAAATATGAGTATCCCCTAGGGTCTTGTCTTATTCAAAAGATCCCATTCGGAGGAAGTTTACTTCACGCTCTGTCAAATAACGCCAATCTCCCCGCCGTAATCCTTTTTTTGTCAGACCGGCAAAATAAACACGATCCAGTTTCACTACACGATAACCCAATGACTCGAAGATACGACGGACAATACGGTTTTTACCCGAATGGATTTCTATGCCTACCTGAGACCTATCGGTGTCTGATGTATAGCTGATGGAATCAGCATGGATCTCACCATCGTCCAATGTAACACCCGATGCAATCTGATCCATGTCGGCCTTCGTCACATTCTTATCACAGAACACATGATAGATTTTTTTCTTCAGGTATTTGGGATGGGTTAGTTTCGAAGCCAAATCACCATCATTTGTCAACAAGAGTACACCCGTCGTATTACGATCCAAACGTCCTACCGGATAAATACGTTCTTTACATGCATCTTTCACCAAATCCATGACTGTCTTGCGGTCCTGAGGGTCATCAGACGTGGTAACACAGTCCTTCGGCTTGTTTAACAACACATAAACCTTACGCTCGATGGTTACAGGTTGGTCATGGAATTTCACCTCATCACTCCGCTTGATTTTTGTACCTAATTCAGTTACGATCTGACCGTTGACTGAAACCACACCGGCAGTAATGAACTCATCTGCTTCGCGGCGGGAACATATCCCTGCATTTGCCAAAAATTTATTCAGACGAATAGGTTCGTTCGGGTCAGTATACACATCCTTGTATTCAATCTGCTTCTTCATGCTGTACTTGACACGTGGATTACGGTCAGTAGCAGTACGCGAATACCCTCTTTGCTGCCGGTTTGCATAACCTTCCTGTTGATTCGGGTTGAAACGCGGACGTAGAGAACGCATTCCCCCTTCACCTTGCGATCCATTGTTATAGCGTGGCCGGAAAGTGTGCTGTTCACCGCCTTCGCCATTATTGTAGTTGTAACGCGGCGTATAAGATGGACGTTGAGGTCTATAGTCTTCTCCGCCTTGAGGTCCATTGTTATAGCGTGTGCGGAAAGGGCGCTGCTCCCTGTTATCTCCTCCATTGTATCGGGGAGTATAGGCGCGTTGAGACCGGTAACCTTCCCCATTTTCTGTTTCACTGTTAAAACGGGGACGATAGGAACGTTGCGGGCGATTTTCCGCATTGGGATTAAAACGGGGACGATGTCTTTGGACTGAATTCCCCTCACTGCGATTGTACTTGTTATATCCTTCTTTGTTGTAGGATTTGTAACCGTCACGGCCAGACTGGCTGTTCTCACCATCATGTCTGTACTCATTCTCTGCCATAATTATTTTCTTTAATTTTTATTAATGATTACCCTTCCCGGGCATTTTTTAGTTCTTGCTTTTTATATTCAATCAAATTCCAGTATAGTTGTGTGGTGTAATCGCACGCAATTCCTGCTTCACGGTTTCACACACGTTCAGGCTTTCAATAAAATTCTTGATGGAATCCTTGTCAATCTCCTTATTTGTACGGGTTAACTCTTTCAGCGCTTCATACGGATGCGGATAAGCCTCTCGGCGCAAAATGGTCTGGATGGCTTCTGCCACCACACTCCAGCAATGTTCCAAGTCTTCATAAATTTTATGTTCGTTCAGCAATAGCTTACCCAAACCTTTCAACGAACTCTGGATAGCAATCAGGACATGACCGAAAGGCACTCCGATGTTGCGCAACACCGTGGAGTCGGTCAAGTCACGTTGCAGACGTGATACAGGCAGTTTGGAAGACAGATGCTCCAGCACGGCGTTTGCCATACCCAAGTTCCCTTCCGCATTTTCGAAATCGATGGGGTTCACCTTATGCGGCATCGCACTTGAACCAACTTCACCCTTCCTAATCTTCTGCTTGAAATACTCCATGGATATATATTGCCAAAAATCACGGTTCATGTCAATCATGATGGTATTGATGCGTTTCATAGCATCAAAGATAGCTCCTAAGTTATCATAGTTTGAAATCTGGGTGGTGTATTCTTCCCGATCCAACCCCAACTTCTCCCTTACAAACTTGTCACCGAAAGCTTTCCAGTCCACTTCGGGATATGCCACATGATGGGCATTGTAATTCCCCGTTGCGCCACTGAATTTTGCGGTCATCGGACAAGCCTTCAATACGGCAAGCTGTTTTTGTAACCGATAGGCAAACACCTTGATTTCTTTTCCCAAACGCGTAGGTGATGCCGGTTGCCCATGTGTCTTAGCAAGCATGGGAACGTCCTTCCATTCTTCCGCGTATGCTTCCAATTGCTCCATCAATTTCCGCAATTCCGGATAATAGACTTCATCCAACGCTTCTTTAACAGACAAAGGCACGGAAGTATTGTTTATATCCTGCGAGGTTAGTCCGAAGTGGACAAACTCCTTATAAGCCTCCAACCCTCCTAACTGGTCAAATTGTTCTTTGATAAAGTATTCTACAGCCTTGACATCATGGTTGGTCACACTTTCTATTGCTTTAATACGCCCGGCATCCGCCTCCGAAAAATTACGGTAAATGTCACGCAACGATTCAAATCGTCCCGCATCCAATTTCTCCAGCTGGGGTAAAGGTAATTCGCATAATGCGATGAAATACTCAATTTCAACCCTTATACGATATTTCATCAAAGCAAACTCGGAAAAATAAGCAGCCAATGCTCCTGTTTTATTTCTGTACCGCCCATCTATCGGAGATACAGCAGTGAGTGAATCAAGCTCCATCATGGTTTCAGTATCAATTTTTGATTTTAGAAATCATTACGCCACAAAGGTACGATTTTTTCCTGAGTTGGTGGGATTAATACAAAAAACTTTAGCAATTATTTTACGACATTTTGGTTGGGATAAAACAACGTATCGGGAAATCCCCTATCTTTGTATTCAGCACAATAAAAGAACATGAATGCATCTTGCCAATACGTTGTTCGCAAAATGCAAGTATACTTCAAATGCCGTTTCATATATACTTCACCTGCCTACGGATATATACTGTAACAGCAAAGTAAGTATATATTCATTTTCAGCTGCTATTGTAAAGGCACATTTGTGGTATTCATTAAAAATATATAAATTCAATTTTATGGAATTGCCCAAAGACCCCATGATACTATTCAGTTTCATTAATATGAAACTGCGCGATTTTTATCCTTCACTCGATGCCTTGTGTAAGGATATGGACATAAGCAAAGATGAAATTGTAAAATGCCTGAAAAAGGCCGGTTTTGAATACGATTCCAAAATAAACAAATTCTTGTAGCCTGATCAGTGTTGCAACCATGCTTCAGGATTTAGCTTTACAGTTTCCTTACGGAGTTGAAAATGAAGCACGGTATTCCCCTCTTTATCGGTATGGACTTGACCGATAATGTCGCGTGTTTTCAACACACTCCCTTTCTTCACTCGCACGGAAGAAAGGTTGCAATATACAGATATATAGTTGCCGTGGCGCACTAATACGTTGGAAAGCCCGTTATATTGGAATATAGCAGACACTTCCCCTTCGAAAACGGAACGTGCCTGTGCACCGTCTTTCCCTTTAATATCGATTCCTTTATTGTCCAAGCTCACATTCCGTAATCCTTTCACCTGATATTTCCCGTAATGCCCGACAATGACATAAGACCCTGTAATCGGAATGGGAAGTCTGCCCTTGTTTTGTTCGAACACATCCGATAGCCGATAGTTCTCTTTGTCTGCCCGGTACGTTTCTGCATCTGTTTCCATTGATTTCGCCACTTTTCCTTCGGTCTTGCGTCGCTCTGCCTCTTCCTTCCGGCGAGCTTCCGCTTCTGCACGTTTCCGTGCCGTTTCGATTTCGATCTCCACTAGACGGTCAATTTGTGCGTTCAATTGGTTAGCTGAACGTTGTTTTTGCTTGAGTTCCTTTTGGATTTCCCCTTGCCGTTTCTGCAACGAAGCCAATAAGGCTTTCCATTCCCTTTCCTGTTCTTCCAGCTTTAGCTTTTCTGCTTCCCCCTGCCTCAACATGTCTTCCTTTAACTGCCGGCTATCCACAAGACTTGCCTGCTTTACAGCAATCTGTTCCTGCTTGCGCTGTATCTCTATTCCCTGGCGGTGCTGATAGTCGGTATATTCGCGCACATAACGTAGACGCCGGTACATTTGCCTCAGGTTGTCTCCAGAAAAGATAAACATCAGTTTCTCTTGGACAGACCTGTTCTTATACATATATACCACTGATTTCTCGTACTTTCGTTTCTTGTCGGCAAGTTCTCCTTCCAATGTTTTCAATTCCGCATCCAGTCGGCCTATCTCCAATTGGATTACCTCCACGTCCTTAGCAATAGTCTTTACGTACTGTTGACGTTCATTGATTTGCTTTGACAATATGGCTAAGTTATCCAGCTGGCTCTTGACATCTTTCTTTGCAGACTGAAGCAAAGTTTCTGATTCAGCAATTTGTTTCTGCAAAGCGACATGCTGTTTTTTGAGTTCCTGTATTTTCCGCGTAGTTTGCGCTGAAAGGGAAAAGGAAACCACACATACCAGCAATATACTCCATAGCCCTTTCATTGACTCGTCAATAGTTTAAGCAAATCTTCCACTTTGACTTGTGCATAACGGGCAGGAATCTTCGTGTGTACTTCCCAATCCCCTCCCACATTCAAACGGGAGAATTTCATATCTAATATAGCAGGCTTGTTTCCGCCAGATACCGAGAGGCACATCCGTTCCGGGAAAGCATGCCCGTCCAATGTGCGGAAAGCATCGTACTTCCATTGCAGCATATAAGGAGTACCGGAAAGCCCGATACGGCTTTCTTGCAGCAAGCCTTGGTCGGGAGAGATAAAGAAGCTGTAGGTCAGATGACGTTCGTCTTCGGTTTCCAGCAATGCACGACCGTCTACCAACGAAATACGGAATACATCAGCATCCGCAACCTCCACTTGTGGTTTGCCCGGTATGAAAAATTCATTCAAAAACAACGACTGGAGTATTGAAAAGCTAAGGTCAGTACGCGCCCAACGGCTTACTTCCTCAAAAGACACCTTCACGTAATTCTTGTTCATGCGGTCGAGACCCAGTATACCATCGGGTGAAATTTCTAAACGTGCTATCTCGATTCCCAACAAAGGAGCCACAGACAATTGGATGGATTCATCCCGTTTCAACCGGAAGGTGGCATTAATCTTAGTAGATTTTCCCTGCTCCAACGAAAGGTTCAGAACCACTTTTCCGCTCAGGCTTTGCCAAAAGGGAGACATTCCAATTACCTTTTCTACATAATCTGAACTCTTCAGTCCCCCGATTATCGGTGCTTCTACTGTCTTACGCGAAGAGGAACAGGCAGTTATCACCGCCGTAACAAGTATTATATATACATACTTTATATATATGTTTTGTTTCATTCCACAATATACTTCTTAAGTCTTATTTTCCGTTTCAAGCGTTTGATTTCCTCTTCAGTAGGCGGAGTACTTCCCTCTTCGGCTGCAGGATCCATATCATCCGCCTTTTTCCAAAATTCCAACGCTTTCTCCTTTTCGCCTAACATATAGTAAATATCACCGCAGTGCTCTACTATCACCCGGCTTTTGTCTCCTCCGTTGCGCAATGCCTGCTCGATATAAATACGGGCTTCAGTATATCTTCCTTTTTCGAACAATATCCACGCATACGTATCCAAGTAGGTTTCGTTGTCAGGTTCAGCTTTCACCGTACGGTAACTCATCTCTTCCGCCTTATCTAAATGTTTCCGGTCTGTAGAAAGAAAATATGCATAATTGTTCAATGCACCGATATTATCCGGGTTGTATACCAAAGACGAATCATAGGCAGAGTACGACTCTTCTGACATTCCTTTTTGGTGATAGATATCACCCAGGATCGCATAAAAGTCAGACACAATGTTTTTGTCACTTTGCGCATTGATTTGTTTTACTCCCTTGTTGAATACCTCTAACGCCTCATCTAATTCTCCCTTCTGGTAATGGGCAATACCCAAATAGTAATAAAATTCCAATGCATCGGGGTTATACTCCAATGCCGGTCTGGTTATTTGGATGACATCGTCCAATCGGTTGTCCCGTATAGCATAACTTAATAATTGCAGACGGGCAGGCTTGTTCTCGGGATTCAGTTCGAGAACTTGATATAATACCGGTACAGACTCTTTTTCCATTTTTTTTGAAATCATGTATTGCGCACACAGCATGGCAAGGTCGGCATTCGGCTGGGGACGTTCCAGGATACGCTGGAACAAAGAAAGAATCCGTACACTGTCTTTCGTGACTTGTTCCGATTGCAGGATAAACTGGCGCATAATTTCCATTTTCACGTCCGACTCTACATTGTCATTCATCAGAATTGTATCCAGTTGCAACTGATACAGGCTATCCTGACCTGTCTTCTGGTAATAAGATGCCATAGACAGTACCGCCGGAGCATAATCGGGTTCTTCTTTCAAAATACGACGATAGATATTTAAAGCCTCTTCAGACTTGTCATTGTTTAGGTAAACGTCTCCTAATATGGTCTGGTAACGGAAGTCGTACGGATATTCTTTTGACAGGTTTTCTATCTCGATGAAAGCGCTGTCCTGGTTGCCCATTAGTAAATACATCCGAAATTTCTCCATACTGATCTGCTCCGACTTGCCGTCAAGTTCTTCCAAGCGGTTCAAGGCATTAACCACTTGCCTATAGCTCTTTGTCCGGCTGTACAAATCAATCAATGACATCAATGGTTCCAAACGGGCAGGAAATTGATTCGCCATATCCTCATATACGTTTATAGCTTGAGGGTAGTTGTGCTTCTGTTCATAATAGGAAGCCAATGTCTGTTTATACCAGAAGTTTGATTCATCCGACTGTACTGCCTGTTTCAACGCCTGTTCTCCTTTCTCTTCTTGACCTAAATACATATAAAACTGGGAAATCTCATATAATGCAGCTCCCGAGGCAGGATAAATACCCAAGCAATACTTATACAATTCGTATGCCGCATCATATTTCCCCTTTTCTTTCATGCGTACTGCTTCCAAAAAGTAATAGTCGTACTTCCTTCGTTGCGCCACGGTAAGCAAATCCTTTTCATCCGGCTTCCGGTTTGTCTGTTTCTCTGTTGTGCCGCATGCCACAAACAGGGTCAACATAACGATTGCAACAATATAAAACAACTTCCTCATCTTCTTGTAAGTCCCTTCATTTTTATTCCATCAGCGTATACCTGTATGTCCGAAACCTCCGCCACCCCGTTCAGTTTCGTCCAACACTTCCACTTCTTGCCATTCCGCTTGTTCATGACGGGCGATTACCATTTGGGCGATACGCGCCCCATCCCCAATCACGAAGTCTTCTGCAGAGAGATTAATCATAATAACCCCAATTTCCCCTCTATAGTCTGAATCAATGGTCCCAGGTGCATTCAATAGAGTGACCCCCTGCTTCAACGCCAATCCGCTACGGGGGCGTATTTGCGCCTCATAACCTTTAGGCAGGGCAATGTATAGTCCCGTAGGTACTAAGCAGCGTTGCATGGGTTTCAATACAACTGGCTCGTCCAAGTTGGCACGCAAATCCATACCAGCCGAAAAGAGGGTCGCATACTGGGGAAGTGAATGCTTTGATTTATTGACAATCTGTATTTTCATTTGGTTATCGTTCAATATATAAATGCAAGTTACTCATTTTACTGCGAAAATACATATTTCGTAGGATTTATACCAGGGCAAACGCATCTAATTTTGCGTAAAAGTTCAAGTTCACTATCTTTGAAG
>CAZAUU010000061.1:0-13366 GCA_964488405.1 uncultured Phocaeicola sp. | reverse complement strand
GAGCATTAGCCTTCCAAGCTGAGGGTCGCGGGTTTGAGTCCCGTCTTCCGCTCTTCTTTATCTTCTTGTTCGCTGTTATAGCTCAGCGGTAGAGCACTTCCTTGGTAAGGAAGAGGTCCCGGGTTCAAGTCCCGGTAACAGCTCGTGAATTTGAGAGTAAAAGTTGATTGTTAATCAAAATAAAAAAATAAGTAAAAGCTATGGCTAAAGAGAAATTTGAACGCACCAAACCGCATGTTAACATTGGTACGATTGGTCACGTTGACCACGGTAAGACAACTTTGACTGCTGCCATCACCCAAGTGTTGGCTTCAAGAGGTTTCACCAAAGCTGACGAAGTAAAGTCTTTTGATCAGATTGATAACGCTCCGGAAGAAAAGGAACGTGGTATTACCATCAATACAGCCCATGTAGAATATGAAACTGCAAATCGCCACTATGCACACGTGGACTGCCCGGGACACGCCGACTATGTGAAGAACATGGTAACCGGTGCGGCTCAGATGGATGGCGCTATCATTGTGGTGGCTGCTACGGATGGTCCGATGCCCCAGACCCGTGAGCACATCCTGTTGGCACGTCAGGTGAACGTACCTCGTCTGGTTGTATTCCTGAACAAGTGCGACATGGTAGACGATGAGGAAATGCTGGAACTGGTAGAAATGGAAATGCGCGAATTGCTGTCATTCTATGACTACGATGGTGACAACACCCCGATTGTTCGTGGTTCTGCACTGGGTGCCTTGAACGGTGTGAAAGAATGGGAAGACAAAGTGATGGAACTGATGGATGCAGTGGATACATGGATTCCGCTTCCTCCGCGCGATATTGACAAACCGTTCCTGATGCCGGTTGAGGATGTGTTCTCCATCACAGGTCGTGGTACTGTTGCTACAGGCCGTATCGAGGCGGGTATCATCAAGGTAGGCGACGAAGTGGAAATCTTGGGTCTTGGCGAGGACAAGAAATCCGTTGTTACGGGTGTTGAAATGTTCCGCAAATTGCTGGATCAGGGTGAAGCAGGTGACAATGTAGGTCTGTTGCTCCGTGGTATCGACAAGAACGAGGTAAAACGTGGTATGATTCTTTGCCATCCGGGACAGGTGAAGGCGCACTCCAAGTTTAAGGCTGAGGTGTATATCCTGAAAAAAGAGGAAGGCGGTCGTCACACTCCGTTCCACAACCATTATCGTCCGCAGTTCTATCTGCGCACTATGGACTGCACGGGTGAAATCTCTTTGCCGGAAGGAACAGACATGGTAATGCCGGGTGATAACGTGACTATTGTTGTGGATTTGATTTATCCGGTTGCATTGAACGTAGGTTTGCGTTTCGCTATCCGTGAGGGCGGACGTACGGTAGGTGCAGGTCAGATTACTGAAATCCTTGACTAATCCATACAGAATTCTCAGAGATTAGAAACATCCATATAGTTCCCGGATTCGGTTTCGGGAACTATTTTTACGGGAATAGCTCAGTCGGTAGAGCATCGGTCTCCAAAACCGAGTGTCGGGAGTTCGAGTCTCTCTTCCCGTGCCAAATTGAATAAGAGTATGTTTAAAAAGATAACGGATTATTGTAAAGAATCTTACAACGAACTGGTCCATAAAGTATCATGGCCTACGCGGAAAGAACTTTCCAGCAGTGCAGTAGTTGTTTTATATGCTTCCCTGCTTATTGCACTCGTTGTTTTCCTTATGGATTCTGCCTTCCAGTTTATCATGGAAGATGTTATCTATCCGCACCAATAATAAAGGGTTAGAAGGATGTCTGAGGTTGAAAGGAAATGGTACGTGCTTCGTGCCGTGAGCGGTAAGGAAGCCAAGGTGAAAGAGTACATTGAAGCGGAAATGCGTAATGGCGACCTTGGTGAATACATATCTCAGGTGTTGATTCCTACCGAAAAGGTCTATCAGGTCCGCAACGGCAAAAAAATAGTGAAGGAGAGAAGCTATCTTCCGGGCTATGTGCTGATAGAAGCCGCATTGGTTGGTGAGGTGGCCCATCATTTGCGCAACATTACCAATGTAATCGGTTTCTTGGGTGGATCGGACCATCCGGTACCTTTGAGGCAATCGGAGGTGAGCCGGATATTGGGCACGGTTGATGAACTGCAGGAGATTGGTGAGGACACAAGTGTTCCTTACGTAATAGGGGAAACAGTGAAGGTTTCTGTCGGTCCGTTCAGCGGATTCAGTGGAGTCATTGAGGAAGTGAATGTGGAGAAGCGGAAACTGAAAGTAATGGTCAAGATATTCGGGCGTAAAACACCGCTCGAATTGGGCTTTACGGACGTGGAAAAGGAATAAGGTATTTTGTTACGTGCCGTAGTTCCTTCGTTAAATCACCTATATTAAACATTAAAGAAATGGCTAAAGAAGTTGCTGGACTAATCAAATTACAGATTAAGGGAGGCGCTGCAAATCCATCTCCTCCCGTGGGACCTGCTTTAGGTTCCAAGGGTATCAACATCATGGAGTTTTGCAAGCAATTCAACGCCAGGACCCAGGACAAGGCGGGAAAAGTACTGCCTGTCATCATTACCTATTACACAGACAAGTCTTTCGATTTTGTAATCAAGACTCCTCCGGTGGCCATCCAGCTGCTTGAGGCTGCGAAGGTGAAGGGTGGTTCTGCTGAACCGAACCGCAAGAAGGTGGCGGAGCTCACGTGGGACCAGATCCGTACCATCGCTGAGGGTAAGTTGGTCGACTTGAACTGCTTTACGATTGAGGCTGCCATGTCTATGGTGGCGGGGACAGCCAGAAGTATGGGTATCGCTGTGAAAGGTGACTTCCCGGGTAAATAATCATTTAACTTCAATTGACAATGGGTAAACTGACAAAAAATCAAAAGTTGGCTGCAGGAAAAATTGAAGCAGGGAAAGTATATACACTGAAAGAAGCTTCTGAACTGGTGAAGGAAATCACTTTTACCAAGTTTGATGCCTCGGTGGATATCGACGTACGTTTGGGTGTGGATCCCCGTAAAGCGAACCAGATGGTGAGAGGTGTCGTATCTCTTCCCCATGGGACAGGTAAGCAGATACGTGTGCTTGTCTTGTGTACGCCGGATGCGGAAGCTGCTGCAAAAGAAGCTGGAGCTGACTATGTTGGTCTTGACGAATATATTGAAAAGATCAAGGGTGGATGGACTGATGTGGATGTCATCATCACTATGCCGTCCATTATGGGTAAAATCGGTGCGTTAGGGCGTGTGCTCGGTCCGCGTGGACTGATGCCGAATCCTAAAAGTGGCACTGTGACTATGGATGTGGCCAAGGCCGTTCGGGAAGTGAAACAGGGCAAGATTGATTTCAAGGTTGACAAGACCGGGATTGTTCATACTTCGGTGGGTAAGGTGTCTTTCACTCCGGAACAAATCCGTGAAAATGCGAAAGAATTCATTGCCACTATCATCAAACTGAAACCGGCGGCAGCCAAAGGTACTTATATCAAGAGCATTTATCTTTCGAGTACAATGAGTGAGGGTATCAAGATAGACCCGAAATCTGTGGACGAAAACTAATCATTTTTAAGTTTAAGGAGGAATCATGAGAAAGGAAGATAAAGATATAATTATTGGTCGGTTGGCTGATGCCGTTAAGCAATACGGACATTTCTATTTGATAGATACGACCGGCATGGATGCGGCTGCTACCAGCGACCTACGCAGGAAATGCTATAAGGCAGGTATCAAGCTGATTGTAGTGAAAAATACTTTGTTTCAGAAGGCTTTGGCGGGCTTGGATGTGGATTATTCGCCGTTGTTTGGCTGTTTGAAAGGCATGACTTCCGTGATGTTCTGTGAAGTGGCCAATGGTCCTGCCAAATTGCTGAAAGAATACAAAGACGGAGTGCCTGCCCTGAAAGCCGCCTATGCGGAAGAAGGATTCTATGTAGGCGCTGACCAGCTGGAAGCCCTGGCTACTATCAAGAGCAAGGAAGAAGTCATCGCGGATATCATTGCTTTGCTGCAGTCTCCTGCGAAGAATGTCGTTTCGGCTCTTCAATCGGGTGGCAACACCATTCACGGACTTCTTCAGACGCTTGGGGAACGTCCCGAATAACTTTAATACTCAATTAGTAACAAACATTTAAATTTCATACAAAAATGGCAGATTTGAAAGCTTTTGCAGAACAATTAGTGAATTTGACAGTAAAAGAAGTCAACGAACTTGCAACTATCCTTAAAGAAGAATATGGTATTGAACCTGCTGCCGCAGCTGTAGCCGTTGCTGCAGGTCCTGCCGCTGGTGATGCAGCCGCTGTAGAAGAAAAGACATCGTTCGATGTGGTACTGAAGAGCGCAGGTGCAGCGAAGTTGCAGGTAGTGAAGGCCGTAAAAGAAGCATGCGGCTTAGGCTTGAAAGAGGCAAAAGACTTGGTAGACGGTGCCCCCAGCACAGTGAAGGAAGGTTTGTCGAAAGACGAAGCAGAATCCCTGAAGAAAACTCTGGAGGCTGTCGGTGCTGAAGTTGAGCTTAAATAATATTGCCTGTTATCAGGTGTCTCGGTTAAGAGTCCTCGGGTAGAGGATTCTTAACCTTTTTGCGTCTACATAGGCTTTTTCGTTCTGAATTAAATAATTAACTCCATACAGATGTCTTCAAAAACAAATAACCAACGAATTAATTTCGCTTCCATCAAAAATCCGGTGCAGTATCCGGATTTCCTGGAAGTACAGTTGAAGTCATTCCAGGACTTCCTGCAATTGAATACACCGCCTGAGAAACGAAAGAACGACGGCTTGTATAAGGTGTTTGCCGAGAACTTCCCGATAGCGGATACACGCAACAATTTTGTTCTTGAATTCCTTGATTATTATATCGACCCGCCTCATTATTCGATTGATGAGTGTCTGGAGCGTGGATTGACCTACAGCGTTCCCCTGAAAGCCAAATTGAAACTTTATTGTACTGACCCTGACCACGAGGATTTTGACACTGTTATTCAGGACGTGTATCTGGGTCCTATTCCGTACATGACCCCGAAAGGAACTTTTGTAATCAATGGTGCGGAACGTGTGGTCGTATCGCAATTGCACCGTTCGCCGGGTGTGTTTTTCGGTCAGAGCGTCCACGCGAACGGGACGAAACTTTATTCGGCGCGTATTATTCCGTTCAAGGGTTCGTGGATTGAATTTGCTACAGACATCAACAATGTGATGTATGCGTACATCGACCGTAAAAAGAAATTGCCTGTAACGACTTTGTTGCGTGCTGTCGGGTTTGAGAAGGACAAGGACATCCTTGAGATATTCAATCTGGCAGAGGACGTAAAGGTGAACAAGTTGAACTTGAAAAAGATTATCGGGCGCAAGCTGGCAGCCCGTGTGCTGAAGACCTGGACGGAAGACTTTGTAGATGAAGATACGGGAGAAGTGGTTTCCATCGAACGCAACGAAGTGGTTATCGACCGGGAAACGATTATCGAACCCGAGCACATTGATTTGATTTTGGAATCGGGTGTCCAGAACATCCTCGTTCATAAAGAAGAAGCCAATGCTTCTGACTATTCTATCATTTTCAATACTTTGCAGAAAGACCAGAGCAATTCGGAGAAAGAAGCCGTATTGTATATCTACCGCCAGTTGCGTAATGCGGATCCTGCTGATGACGCAAGTGCGCGTGAGGTAATCAACAACCTCTTTTTCTCGGAAAAACGGTATGATTTGGGCGAAGTGGGACGTTACCGGATTGACAAGAAGCTGAATCTGGACACGCCCATGGATGTCAAGGTATTGACCAAACAAGATATAATCGAAATCATCAAGTATCTGATTGAGCTGATCAACTCGAAGGCGGATGTGGATGATATTGACCATTTGAGCAACCGCCGTGTGCGTACGGTCGGTGAGCAGCTCTCGAACCAGTTCGCAATCGGCCTGGCACGCATGTCGCGCACCATCCGCGAACGCATGAATGTGCGTGACAACGAAGTGTTTACCCCGATAGACCTGATCAATGCCAAGACTATTTCGTCTGTCATCAATTCATTTTTCGGGACGAATGCCTTGTCGCAGTTTATGGATCAGACCAATCCGCTGGCCGAGATTACACATAAGCGCCGCCTTTCCGCGTTGGGTCCCGGCGGTCTGTCGCGCGACCGTGCCGGATTCGAGGTGCGCGACGTGCATTATACCCATTATGGCCGTTTGTGTCCGATTGAAACTCCGGAAGGGCCGAATATCGGTTTGATATCTTCGTTGTGCGTGTATGCAAAGATCAATAACCTGGGCTTCATTGTCACACCGTACCGTAAGGTAAAGGACGGGAAGGTAGATCTCTCGCCGGAAGGCATCGAATACCTGTCGGCGGAAGAAGAAGAAGACAAGATTATCGCACAGGGTAATGCACCGTTGAACGATGACGGTACATTTATCCGTGATAAAGTGAAGGCGCGCCGGGATGCTGATTATCCGGTGGTTACTCCGGACCAAGTGGAACTGATGGATGTGTCTCCTCAGCAGATAGCTTCTATCGCCGCTTCGTTGATTCCGTTCTTGGAACATGACGATGCCAATCGTGCGTTGATGGGTTCGAACATGATGCGCCAGGCGGTACCTTTGTTGCGTACGGAGGCTCCGATTGTAGGTACGGGCATCGAAAAACAATTGTGTGAGGATTCTCGCACACAGATTGCAGCCGAAGGAGACGGGGTCATCGACTTTGTGGATGCCACCACAATCCGTGTGCTGTATGACCGTACGGAAGAGGAAGAGTTCGTAAGTTTTGAATCTGCTCTGAAAGAATACCACATCCCGAAATTCCGTAAGACAAACCAGAGCATGACCATTGACTTGCGTCCTATCTGCAACAAGGGACAGCGTGTGAAGAAAGGTGACATCCTGACCGAAGGCTATTCTACTGCCAACGGTGAATTGGCTTTGGGGAAAAACCTGTTGGTCGCTTACATGCCGTGGAAGGGTTACAACTACGAGGATGCCATTGTATTGAATGAACGCATGGTGCGCGAAGATATCCTGACCTCTGTCCATGTGGACGAATATATCTTGGAAGTGCGCGAAACCAAACGCGGTATGGAAGAATTGACTTCGGACATCCCGAACGTGAGCGAAGAAGCAACCAAGGACCTGGATGAGAATGGTATCGTACGTATCGGGGCACGCATCGAACCGGGCGATATTCTGATAGGGAAAATTACTCCGAAGGGTGAGTCGGATCCTTCGCCTGAAGAAAAACTGTTGCGTGCCATTTTCGGCGACAAGGCCGGCGATGTGAAAGATGCTTCGTTGAAGGCTTCTCCTTCCTTGCGGGGTGTGGTAATCGACAAGCGACTGTACTCCCGCGTAATCAAGAGCCGCAGTGAAAAAAATGCGGATAAGGCCATCCTTCCCAAGCTGACGGAAGAGTTTGAAGAAAAGGCAGCGGCCCTGAAAGCGATTCTTATAGAGAAATTGTTGGTATTGACCAACGAAAAGGTATCCCAAGGTGTAAAGGATTATCTGGGTACGGAAGTGATTGCCAAAGGAGCCAAATTCACAAAACACGATTTGGCATCGCTGGATTATACTGTTGTCCAACTGAGTAAATGGACTTCGGATGCCCACAAGAATGACATGATTCGCGATTTGGTATTGAATTACCTGAAAAAATACAAGGAGTTGGATGCCAACCTGAAGCGTAAGAAGTTCGCATTGACCATCGGTGATGAGCTTCCTTCGGGTATTATCCAGATGGCGAAAGTGTATATTGCCAAGAAACGTAAAATTGGCGTGGGCGACAAGATGGCAGGACGTCACGGCAACAAGGGTATTGTATCGCGCGTGGTGCGCCAGGAAGATATGCCGTTCCTTGCCGATGGTACCCCGGTGGACATCGTGCTGAACCCGTTGGGTGTGCCCTCGCGTATGAACATCGGTCAGATTTTCGAGGCCGTGTTAGGGCGTGCGGGTAAGGAATTAGGCGTAAAGTTTGCCACTCCGATTTTTGACGGTGCCACATTGAGTGACCTGGATATGTGGACCGACAAGGCTGGGCTGCCGCGTTATTGCAAGACTTATTTGTATGACGGGGGAACAGGCGAGCAGTTTGACCAGCCTGCTACGGTGGGGGTGACCTATATGTTGAAACTGGGCCACATGGTAGAAGACAAGATGCATGCGCGTTCCATCGGCCCGTATTCATTGATAACCCAGCAGCCTTTGGGCGGTAAAGCACAGTTCGGTGGGCAGCGTTTCGGGGAAATGGAGGTGTGGGCCCTTGAAGCATTCGGGGCGGCTCATATCCTTCAGGAAATCCTGACCATTAAATCGGACGATGTGGTGGGACGATCGAAAGCGTATGAAGCAATCGTAAAAGGTGAACCGATGCCTACTCCGGGCATACCTGAATCGTTGAACGTGTTGTTGCACGAGTTGAGAGGCTTGTGCTTGAGTATTACGTTGGAATAATATAAAACTTAGAAAAAAGAGAAGGTATGGCTTTTAGAAAAGATACTAAGATAAAGAGTAATTTCTCGAAAATTACAATCGGTCTGGCATCGCCCGAGGAAATCCTGGAAAACTCGTACGGTGAGGTGCTGAAGCCGGAAACTATCAATTACCGTACTTATAAGCCCGAACGCGATGGTTTGTTCTGTGAACGTATCTTCGGACCGGTAAAAGACTATGAATGCCATTGCGGTAAATACAAACGTATCCGGTATAAAGGCATTGTGTGTGACCGGTGCGGGGTGGAAGTAACCGAAAAGAAAGTGCGTCGCGAACGCAGCGGACATATCCAGCTGGTAGTGCCGGTGGCGCATATCTGGTATTTCCGTTCGCTGCCCAATAAAATAGGTTATCTGTTGGGGCTGCCTACCAAGAAACTTGATGCTATCATTTATTACGAACGTTACGTGGTAATCCAGCCGGGTGTGAAAGCGGAAGACGGGTTGAGCCAGTATGATTTGTTGTCGGAAGAAGAATACCTGGAAATCCTGGATACGCTTCCGAAGGACAATTCGTATCTGGAGGACAGCGACCCGAACAAATTCATTGCCAAGATGGGTGCGGAGGCTATCTACGACTTGTTGATTCGTTTGGATCTCGATGCACTATCGTATGAGCTGCGCCACAAGGCGAACAACGATTCTTCCCAGCAGCGTAAGAATGAGGCTCTGAAACGCCTGCAAGTGGTGGAATCTTTCCGCGCTTCACGCGGACGGAATAAACCCGAATGGATGATTGTACGTATCGTACCGGTAATTCCCCCTGAACTGCGTCCGTTGGTTCCATTGGACGGTGGCCGCTTTGCTACGTCCGATCTGAACGACTTGTACCGCCGGGTGATTATCCGTAATAATCGCCTGAAACGGTTGATAGAGATCAAGGCTCCCGAAGTTATCTTGCGTAACGAAAAGCGTATGTTGCAGGAGGCTGTAGACTCGTTGTTCGATAATTCGCGCAAGTCAAGTGCGGTGAAAACAGATGCCAACCGTCCTTTGAAATCCTTGTCCGACAGTCTGAAAGGAAAGCAAGGGCGTTTCCGCCAGAACCTTTTGGGAAAGCGTGTTGACTACTCTGCCCGTTCGGTCATCGTGGTAGGCCCGGAACTGAAAATGGGTGAATGTGGTATCCCGACTCTGATGGCGGCCGAGCTTTATAAACCGTTCATCATCCGGAAGCTGATAGAACGGGGGATTGTGAAAACCGTAAAATCGGCAAAGAAGATTGTCGACCGTAAGGAACCGGTGATTTGGGATATCCTGGAACATGTGATGAAAGGTCATCCCGTATTGCTGAACCGTGCGCCGACCCTGCACCGTTTGGGTATCCAGGCTTTCCAGCCGAAGATGATAGAAGGTAAAGCCATCCAGCTGCATCCGTTGGCTTGTACGGCGTTCAATGCCGATTTCGACGGTGACCAGATGGCTGTGCATTTGCCTTTGAGCAACGAAGCTGTGCTCGAAGCACAACTGCTGATGCTCCAGTCGCACAATATCCTGAACCCAGCCAACGGTGCGCCTATTACCGTGCCTGCGCAAGACATGGTTTTGGGTTTATATTACATTACCAAGTTGCGCAAGGGTGCCAAGGGTGAAGGTTTGGTATTCTATGGTCCTGAAGAAGCCCTGATTGCCTACAACGAAGGGAAAGTGGACATCCATGCCATTGTCAGTGTTGTGGCAAATGACCTGGATGAAAACGGCCATATCGTGAAGAAGATGATCAAGGAAACTTCCGTAGGGCGTGTCATCGTCAACGAACTGGTGCCCGATGAATGCGGCTATCTGAACACGATCATCTCAAAGAAGTCTTTGCGTGACATCATCAGCGATGTAATCAAGAAGGTCGGTGTGGCGCGTGCCTGCGAGTTCCTCGATGGCATTAAGAACTTAGGTTACCAAAAAGCTTTCGAGGGTGGTCTGTCGTTCAACTTGGGCGACATCATTATCCCAAAAGAAAAAGAAGAACTGGTGAAACGGGGTAACGAGGAAGTGGAACAGATTACGATGAATTACAACATGGGATTCATCACTGACAACGAACGTTACAACCAGGTTATCGATACATGGACACATGTCAATAGCGATTTGTCCGACATTTTGTATAAGACCATCAAGGATGATGACCAAGGTTTTAACTCTGTATTCATGATGTTGGACTCCGGTGCCCGTGGTTCCAAGGAACAGATCCGTCAGTTGTCCGGTATGCGTGGATTGATGGCCAAGCCCCAGAAGGCCGGTGCCGAAGGTGCACAGATTATCGAAAACCCGATTCTTTCCAACTTCAAGGAGGGGTTGTCGGTGCTGGAGTATTTTATCTCTACCCACGGTGCACGCAAGGGTCTTGCCGATACTGCGCTGAAGACCGCAGATGCCGGATACTTGACCCGCCGTCTGGTAGACGTTTCGCATGATGTCATTATCAATGAGGAAGATTGCGGCACGTTGCGCGGGCTGGTGTGTACGGCATTGAAGAATAATGATGAGGTGATAGCGACTTTGTACGAGCGTATATTGGGACGTGTGTCTGTGCACGATGTGATACATCCCACTACGGGCAAGCTCATCGTGGCTTCGGGAGAAGAAATCACCGAAAGTATAGCCGAGGAGATTGAAAATTCCCCGATTGAAAGTATCGAAATCCGCTCGGTATTGACTTGTGAGTCGAAACGGGGTGTCTGTGCGAAATGTTACGGGCGTAACCTGGCAACCAGCCGTATGGTACAGAAAGGTGAGTCCGTGGGTGTTATTGCGGCACAGTCTATTGGCGAGCCGGGTACACAGTTGACCTTGCGGACATTCCATGCTGGAGGTATTGCCGGTAATATGGCTGCCAATGCAAGCATTGTGGCAAAGAATGATTCCCGTCTGGAGTTTGAAGAGTTGCGTACGGTAGATGCGGTTGAAGAAACCGGCGAGGCTGTGAAGATTGTGGTGGGACGATTGGCAGAAGTGCGTTTCATCGATGTCAATACAGGTATCATATTGTCTACCCACAATGTGCCCTATGGTTCTAAGCTTTATGCTTCGGATGGCGAAGTGGTGGAGAAAGGAAAGCTCATCGCCAAGTGGGATCCGTTCAATGCTGTCATCGTGACCGAAGTGTCGGGTAAGGTTTGCTTTGAATCGGTAATCGAGAATGTAACATACAAAGTAGAGTCGGACGAAGCTACCGGTCTGCGTGAAATCATTATTACCGAATCGAAAGACAAGAATAAGATTCCTTCCTTACACATTGTAGACGAGAACGGCAACGATATCCGTACCTACAACTTACCGGTGGGAGGACATGTGGCGGTAGAAGACAAACAGTCTGTAAAAGCGGGCGATATCCTTGTTAAGATTCCGCGTGCCGTAGGAAAAGCGGGCGATATCACCGGAGGTCTGCCTCGTGTGACCGAACTGTTTGAAGCACGTAACCCGTCTAATCCTGCCGTCGTTTCCGAAATAGACGGCGAGGTGACCATGGGTAAAATCAAGCGCGGAAACCGTGAAATCATTGTAACTTCAAAGACGGGAGATGTGAAGAAGTATTTGGTGGCGTTGTCCAAGCAGATTCTGGTACAGGAAAACGATTATGTGCGTGCCGGAACCCCATTATCCGACGGCGCCATCACGCCCGCCGACATTCTGGCCATCAAGGGGCCCACGGCGGTGCAGGAATACATCGTCAACGAAATCCAGGACGTTTACCGTTTGCAGGGTGTGAAGATTAACGACAAGCATTTTGAGATTATTGTGCGCCAGATGATGCGTAAAGTCCAGATCGACGAGCCGGGCGATACACGTTTCCTCGAACAGCAGGTGGTAGACCGCTTGGAATTCAACGAAGAGAATGACCGGATTTGGGGCAAGAAAGTTGTGGTAGATGCTGGTGATTCGCAGAACCTCCAGCCCGGGCAGATTGTTACTGCCCGCAAGTTGCGCGATGAAAACAGTATGCTGAAACGACGCGACCTGAAACCGGTGGAAGTGCGTGATGCGATTCCTGCAACCTCTATCCAGATTCTGCAAGGCATCACACGTGCCGCGTTGCAAACCTCCAGCTTCATGTCTGCAGCTTCTTTCCAAGAAACCACAAAGGTATTGAATGAAGCTGCTATCAACGGAAGGGTAGACCGTCTGGAAGGAATGAAAGAGAATGTCATCTGCGGGCATCTGATACCTGCCGGTACGGGGCAACGTGAGTTCGACAAGGTCATAGTAGGTTCAAAAGAGGAATACGATCGCATCCTTGCCAACCGCAAGAATGTGTTAGACTATAACGAAGTGGAGTGATACTTCAATTCGGATTTGCAAAACGGAAAGAGGCTGTTTCAAAATAAGATTGAGATGGCCTCTCTTTTTGTACTCCGGATTTAAGTTTTTGGTATTCTTCTATGAAAAGGAGATTTCAAGTTCTCTTTTGAAGATTTTATTCTCTTGAGCTATTTTTTTCGATTAAAAGAGCCTCCTAAGTGCTGCTTTTGCAAGATTATGTGTTATGTCCGGCAGTCCGGACTCAATATGAGTCTTTCCATTCGCTGCTCCATGGGAGCAGTACATGTGTTGTCTTGGAGTAGCTGTTGCACCAGTCGCATTACCGATCAGCCACATGAAACGAATATCATTGCGGAAGAGCATCTTTAATGTAACGGTCGGAATAGACATTGCACAGATACACATATACCAGAATCCGGAGCATCATGCGGGGATGACAGGCAGAACAGCCTTTGGGAGAATACTTGCGGTAAAGTTTTTCAAGATGTATCTGTTTAATGATACGGTGAACGACCCGGAACGGATCGTTCCCAAGATAAAGGCGCCTGAACATAGAGGTAAAAGCAGATTATCGTTGAATGTATAACTTTAAACATTAATCTTTACGTGAGTTCGGGATAAACAAATAACAGAAAAGAATAGGTAATCACAGAATT
>CAZAUU010000060.1:0-13376 GCA_964488405.1 uncultured Phocaeicola sp. | reverse complement strand
ATAGCCAAACCGGGTAACGGGCACAGACCTTCCGGATTGATTTATTTGCTATTCGTCCGGTGTACGGTATGGATTACCTTTCCGTCTTTGTCTATCATGTGCAGGTTTAGTTCACCCTTGTCTACGGTGACAAGTGAGAAACCGGCGGCATCACTGCAAAACTGCGTACCTTCTACCGGATTTACCTCCCGGCTCAACGAACCGGATGTATTTACCACATAGTCGATATCACTTCCCTCGCGGCGGATGTGCTGGAAGTTATGGATATGTCCACACACGTACATGTCCACGTTCTTGTGTTTGCGCAACAGGGTGTCTACCCGTTTCTGCATGTCGGCACGTTCATTTTCGCTTTTTCCCGTATCAGCATAGATGGGATGATGTCCTATCACCACCACCCAGTCTTCTCTTGCCACGGTCAACACCGAGTCAATCCACGCCAGTTGCCTGTCCATGTCCTGCTTGCCGGCATCGGGATATTTCTCGGAATCCTCACGGTACTTGTCAATCAATGGCGACGTGTCAATCAGTACCAGACGGAGCGTAATACCGTCTTCTTCCATGACCTTAGTATAATAGCGTGCCGGCATGTCCCAACGGGCACTCACATCCGTATAATCCAATACCGCCCGGGTATTGCCGCGATACTCGTGGTTGCCCAAGATGGGATACCACGGAAGCATCAGTTCAGGATGGCTGTAGACCAGTTCGTAATTGGTCATCCACAAAGGGTCCTGCACACTTCGCACGCCTTCGAAGTGATGTACATCGCCTGCAGCCACTACAAACTCGATGTCGATGTTTTCAGCCATTTTCCCCATCAGTTCGGCTACCGGTTTCTGGTCGTAGTATCCGTTGCGCCCCAGGTCGTTTGCCACATAAAAGTTGAGGGGCTTTTCCAATTCCTTCCAGGCAGCGGCGTCTTGTGCGGAAACAAATACCACTGCCAGCACCATGCAAAGGGTTGTAAGTGTCTTTTTCATTTTTTGATTAATGCTTTTTGTTTTATAAATGTAATGCATATTTCCCGGAAGAAGTCCGGAACCGGATTACTTCTCCAGTCCGGACTTCAAGGAAAAAGAATGTATAAAATTGAAGTGATTTCCGGTTATTGTACGCCATACGCACCGAAATAGGCTTGTGGGGCAGGCGAAGTATAAGTTTCCCCATTCACGCTCAACCCGCTTGTACCAAAAAGGGGAGCCATGTCCGAAGCACCTGCATCATAAGCGCCCTCCAATGCCGGGGAACCCGACTGCAAATGAAAATCCCAATCCGTGTTGTAAACGTAACCGGTCAGTGAAGTCCCATCGAGGTCGAAATTGACGAACATCGGGTCTTTCCCATCCTCCTCGGTCGCAATGATGCTGTTCACATCCACCACACCTGTATAATAGTCTTCATGCGCGTAGTTGTAGCCTTGCCAGGAATAACGGATACCTTGTTCGTAAACATAGTTCGGATCCACTTCCTGGCTGCCCGATGCATAATAGTTATAGTCGATTACCGAATTGGCTGCATCGTATCCGCCCTCCACATTGCCCAGGTTGTCGAGCGATGGGGTCATGGCCCTGAACTTGCAGTTCACCAGCAGGTTGTTGTAAATATGTACCCGGACGTTCTCTTCGGCATAGATTCCTCCGCCCTTGTCACTGTCGCGACGCCACCCGGCATTGACTATCGTGTTATTGTATGCCTGGATGCGTGCCTGCAGGCGCACATCGCTCTGGTTGGAACTTGATAGTTTCAATCCGTTGGTATTGGGGGCAAACATCACATTGCCTGCCACGTCTACCGCACACCCCGCTTTCACGTTGACCGCCTCTTCGCCCGTTTCGCCATTGGCAACGAACAGATTGTCCATGATAATCGCGTTACCGCCCATCATGTAGATGGCATCCGACACACCGTTGCGCAAGATGGAATTCATGATGACATAACGTCCATTCACGTTGGTGATGGTAATCTGCGGATAAGCATCGTCCCCCGCTTCATAATAACCCGCATTGGCTGCCGGCGCACCTTCCAGCACATCACCTCCCGTATATTCTATGATCGTATGGTCGAACAGCATCTCTTCACAAGCATCACCTGCCACTATGCCTCCCCACAACCCTGCGAAAGTGTTGGCTTCCGTGCGTTCGGCTTCCGGGACGGAGAACAGCACCGGCTTTTCCTCCGTACCCAAGCAATACAAGTTGCCATTTACAGTAAACTCTATCGGCAGCAGGTTCGCTCCCACTCCTTCCGTGGAGGCAATGACCTGCACGCCTTCTTTGATAACCAAAGTCTTGCCTTCCGGAACAGTGTAATGACTTGTCAGGTTGACAACCGTGTCGGCAGGCCATACTACCAAGTCAGTGCTGTTCCACTGGTCTTCCAGGCTTACGGATTCATCCGGAAGGACATCCCCGTTGCCACTGCCGCTGCCCGGCTCATTGTCATCATCACTACAAGCAGCGAAGAATGACCCGGTCATCAAAGCTGCACCCACGAATAAATACTTCTTGAAATTCATAAATTGAAACAGTTTAAAATTATTAGTCAATATGTTCTGTAGTCTCTCCATCAGAGTTTGTACCTCACGCCTACCATAATGGTCTGCCCGTGCCATTCTTTGCGTTCGATGAGGTGTCCGTCCTTCCGTTCAAAGTTGGTCACCCCGTCTGTGTGGGGACCCTTATGCGTGTAGCGCAATAAAGGGATGTCCAGCAGGTTCGATGCCTTGGCAAAAATGCTCACGCCATTTTTGAAATTCTTTTCCGCCGAAGCATCCAGTTGGAAATAACCGTCTTCCCAGATGTCATCATCGTAGTAGTTGGACACTTCGCTCAGACGTTTGCCCGTATAGCTACCGGCTATCTGCCCTTCCCAGCCATACCGGGTGCTCTTGAACAGCAGGGAGAGGTTCGCCACATGTCCTGCCTGCCCGTACAGCGGACGGGTCTGGCTCACCGTGGTCACTTCAGACCCTTCCATTATACGTTTGTCTGTCGTGATTTTCGAGTGTGTATAGGTATAGTTCGCCTTGATGCCGAACCAGTTGAAATACTTCATGATATCAATTTCCACGCCCATGTTTTTCGCATTGCCGAAGTTCATTGGCACGTAATAGGAGTTTTGTCCCTCGTTCACCAGACCGTACTCAATCGGGTTTTCTATCCGTTTGTAGAACAAGCCTACCATGAACTGCTCGGACGATTTGGGGAAGAACTCGTAGCGCAGGTCGATATTGTCTGCCACCGTATGTTTCAGGTCAGGATTTCCCTTCTCATCGAAATCTTCGTTGAAAATGGTGTAGGGCACGATCTCGAAGAAGCTCGGCCGGTTGATGGCACGCGCATACGAAAGACGCAGATTGGCATTGTCGTGCACGTTGTACTTGGCATGGAAACTGGGCAGTACGTCCGTGTATTTCTGGTTACCTTCGGGATCGGCATTCTCGGTAGGGAATTTCAGCAGGTAACCCTGGTCGGTATGCTCCACGCGCATGCCGGCAGTCAGTTCCCATTTACCCCGTGCGAATTTCACCATGGCATACCCGGCACCGATCTTTTCCGTTGCATCGTAATTCAGGGCACCACTGATGTTGCGGCTGCTCACTTCCGAAAACACAATCTCATCGTAGTTGTCCCAGTCTTCCCCTTTCAGTTGCGGGTCTCCGTTCTGCGTACGGAATTTATATTCGTTGAAGTAGCTGTCACGCTTCTTGTCGCGATACATTCCTCCAATGGAGAAATCGAGGGCTGAACCTCCTTCAAGTTCCAGCTTATACCCCAAGTTTACATACCCGGCAAGGTCGCGGTCCGAATTGTGCTCCCAACGGCGCACTAGTGCGTTGTTTACCGCTACGCGGTTCCCGCCGTCCAACAGGCTCACTTCGGCATTGTCCGGAGTTTCATTGTATGCCTTCGACCCCACTGCCGACCAGTCCAGGCGCAATGAGCCGCCTTTTCCGAAACTGTGTTCCCCTTTCAGTGTGGAATTAATGATATACTGGTGGTTCCATTTCATCCGCACATGCTGTTCGTCATCATCCTTACGGTCGCGCACTTCCGCCTCGCGCATGTCCATGTAGCCGTTGTACCACGACAGTTTGTTGTTCTCGTCCACGTGGTAATCCAGTTTCAGATGGGCACCTATACGGGTCTGCTGCGACGAATAATTACGGTACTCGATGTTCCCGCTGCTCCGCCCGGGCTGGTAGTAAATCTGGCTTTCCTTACCGCGGAAGGTATTCAGGAAGCTCCCGGCTGCCATCACACCCAACCGGTTGCCGAAAAAGCGATCACCGTAAGAAAGGCTGGCTGTCAGGTCGGGCAAAGGTTTCGACCACTTGACATGCAGGTTGTCGTAGTTGAAGTCATCGGGAGTCACACGGAAGTACTCCGGCTTGCCCATCCGCTCGTACGGCGATTCCTTCACAATGGTACCGTGGTCGAACGACTGGAAGTCACGCCCGAAATACATCGCATTATAACCCGTGGAAACGCTCGCCGTAAACTGACGGGAGGAAGGGGCATCCTTCATCACCAGATTCACCGCACCTCCGATGCCGTCGCCTTCCATATCGGCGGTAAGCGATTTGGTCACTTCCAAGCGATCCAGCATTTCCGAAGGGAAGATATCCAACGGCACGAAACGGTTTTTGTTGTCCGGACTTGGAATTTTCACGCCGTTGACCAAAGTGTAGTTATACCGCTTGTCCATTCCGCGCAGGATGGCATACTGTCCTTCACCGCTGCTGTTTCGCTCAATGGTCACACCCGACATGCGCTGGATGACGTTTGCCACCGTGATGTCCGGCGATAGTTCGATTGCCTTTGCACTCAGCACGTTCACCACGTTCATCGCCTTGCGCTCGATAGCACGCGCTCCCGCCTCAGTACGTCCCGGATTGGAAGCGACCACCGTTACTTCTCCCAGCATCACATCGTCCGCATGCAGGGGTATCTCGATTTCACCACCGTTATCCTCCCCTTCCACTGTCATCTCGTAATTTTCATATCCCACATACGAGCAGACCAGCGTGAACTCCTGACGGTCTACCGAGAGGTTGAAACTTCCATCCAACCCTGTCACCGCACCCCTTGACGGTTCCTCCTTCACCGTCACCGAGGCTCCGATTATTTCTTCACCCGTGCTGGCATCCTTGATCCTGCCTTTGATGTCCCGTGCATCGACACCCGTTGCAACCAGCACACCAAGACTCAAAACCACTTCTTTCCACATATCGTTTCCTTTTTGTTCTGACGCTGCAAAAGTAAGGAAGCGGTATTTCCGCAAAATTTCACGAAGATTTCAATTCTGCTACGATAAATTACATTCCGGTTACAAACAGACATGTACGGCAGATTACACACGCATGCGGATATGCCGCTGCCTGTATGGGCAAACACGACAGCCCGTACAGGGCTTCGCCGGCAGCCGCATGAACCGATGCGGGCTGTCGCGGGATTTTTCTGCATGCCACACTTCCGTTCGGACAACGCCGTGTTCTTGTTTCGCGTATTCGGAGCGGAAAGGAAGTTCCGGATAGATGGTTTTGAAGCCGGTCCGTCTTCAACCCATTCCTTCAGTTGCAGGGCGAGCACACGGGGCGTGGCCTCGGGACACAGTTTGTCCATTCATGCTACTGATGAAAATGGACGAACAATGGCGATGTGTAACAAAAGTGTACAATCAGAGTTCAAATACGATACAGAAGTAAAGAAAAGGGGAAAACCGTAAAAAAGGTACAAATTACCTTTTTATGATTACATCCGCCGGCACAAAATCTTGTAATTTCGCATTGTCAAAGGGGTAAGCAACTTTGAACGCGATGTAAAAATTATAAAAATGGTATACAAAACAGCATTTATTATTGGGTTCGCATTGGCTGTATTGTCAGGGAATCCCTTAAACGGCAGAGCGCAAGCAGGAAATTTAAATTCAACTGAAATGGGAAAAACAAACATTGGTAACCAATTGGCACTCTACCCGATGCCGGCAACGGTAATCGGGGCAGATGTGAACGGGAAAGTGAATTGGCTCATGGTCGCACATGTTGGCATCATCGGCCACGATCGCGTGCTTGTCAGCATGAGTGACAAGCATTTCACCAACCAAGGAATCAAGGAATCGGGGAAACTGTCCATCAACCTTGTGAACCGGACGATGCTACCGAAAGCCGACTATGTTGGCAGCGTAAGCGGGGCAAAGGCAGACAAGTCAGAGGTGTTTGCTTACCATCGTGGTACCAATGGCAGTCCGATAATCGATGAATCACCGCTGGCAATGGAATGCAACGTGGTGGACATCTACAAAACCGATGGTTTTGACAATTTCATCTGTTCAATAGCCAACACCTATACAGACCCGGACATTGTAGACGAGAACGGTAATCCCGACTATACGCTCCTCAAACCGGTGTTGTTCGAATTTCCCACATATTCCTACCTTGCCACGGGTGAAGTAATCGGCAAATGCCTGAAACTGGACAAGGAGCCGGGAATGTGTGCGAAGCTTCCTATGGAAACCGATGGTATCGTACGACTCTCGAAAATTGAAGTCTATCCTGAGTTTCTCGATGAATATATGGAATACGCCACTGAAGTGGGTGAAATTTCCCTCCGTTCCGAACCGGGCGTGCTGGCCATGTACGCTTTGAGTGAAAAAGACAATCCATGCCACATCACCATCTTGGAAACCTATGCGAGCCAAGCCGCCTACGAGTTGCATATCGCATCAGAGCATTTCCAGCGGTACAAGCAAGGCACGTTGAAGATGGTCAAGTCACTGGAACTGTTGGACCAGACACCGCTCAATCCTGCCAATCGAATCAACAATTTCATGCAATGATCGTGTGCATGGAGGGACATGTCATTGCGCTTTCATACTCATGATTTCCTGCATGATGTGTACGGCAGTCCGCACATCCCCTACATCCCTGATGACCATGCTGCGTTTACCATTCTGCTCGCGCAGGTTGCATATCCTGGGATAGGCTGACATGTAACTGATGACTTTGCCGAACGCCTCGCTCTGGTAGTACGGACTTTCCAGGTTGCTGACGAAGTAGAGGGTCATGCGCCCAGCCTTCAAAAACACCTTCTCTATGCCCAAGCGTCTAGCCATGCGGCGCAGAGGGACGATACGTATCAACTCCTCGCCTTCGGGAGGAATCTTCCCGAACCGGTCTTCCAAACGCATCCTGAAGGCTTCCACATCCCTATCCAATTCCAGCTTGTCCAACTCGCGGTAAAGCAGCATGCGTTCGCTGCTGCTGGGGATGTACTCGCCGGGAAATAACAGTTCGAGGTCGCTTTCCACCGTACATTCGTCCACAAAATCCTCTCCTCCCAACTTCTCTCCTCCTGCTTTGATTTCATCGGCATAAAGGTCGGCAAACTCATCGTTCTTCAGTTCCGTCACCGCTTCCGACAGGATTTTCTGATACGTTTCGTAACCTAAATCGGCGATGAACCCGCTCTGTTCAGCTCCCAGCATGTTTCCGGCCCCCCGTATATCGAGGTCCTGCATGGCGATGTGGATGCCGCTTCCTAAATCGCTGAAATTCTCGATTGCCTGCAGACGGCGTTTGGCCTCGGGTGTCAGCAAAGACAAAGGAGGAGCCAACAGGTAACAGAACGCCTTCCTGTTGCTGCGCCCCACCCGCCCACGCATCTGGTGCAGGTCACTCAGTCCGAAATTCTGTGCCTGGTTGATGATGATGGTATTGGCATTAGGGATGTCGATACCGCTTTCGATGATGGTGGTGGCGAGCAGCACATCGTAATCGTAATTCACGAAGCCGAAGATGATTTTCTCCAGTTCCTCAGGTTTCATCTGTCCGTGCCCGATACAGACCCGGCAATCGGGGATATTACGCTGTATCATGGCTTTCAGCCCATCCAGGTTCTGGATGAGGTTGTTCACGAAGAACACCTGCCCATTGCGGCTCATTTCGAAGTTGATGGCCTCCGTGATGATTTCCTCATTGAATGTATGCACCTCGGTCTGTATCGGATAGCGGTTGGGCGGAGGAGTCTGGATAACCGACAGGTCGCGTGCACCCATCAGCGAAAACTGGAGCGTGCGCGGGATTGGCGTGGCGGTCATGGTGAGCGTGTCGACATTCACTTTCATCTGACGCAACTTTTCCTTCACGCCCACACCGAATTTTTGTTCCTCATCGATGACAAGCAATCCCAAATCCTTGAACTTCACATTCTTGCCGATGATTTTGTGCGTGCCTACCAGGATGTCCACTTTGCCATCGGCAAGTTCTTTCAAAATACGGGTCGTTTCTTTCGCCGTGCGGGCACGGCTCAGGTAGTCTACCCGGCAGGGCATATTCTCCAGACGTTTACTAAAGGTTTGGTAATGCTGGAACGCCAATACCGTAGTAGGCACCAGCACCGCCACCTGCTTGCTGTCCGCCACCGCCTTGAATGCCGCACGCACAGCCACTTCCGTCTTGCCGAACCCTACGTCACCGCACACCAGCCGATCCATGGGGCGGTCGCTTTCCATATCCGCCTTCACTTCCTGCGTGGCTTTCAGCTGGTCGGGCGTGTCTTCGTAAAGAAAGCTCGCCTCCAGTTCGTGCTGAAGGAAGCTGTCGGGGCTGAACTTGAATCCCTTCTCCTGCCTGCGGCGCGAATAGAGCTTGATAAGGTCGCGGGCAATGTCTTTGATTTTGTTCTTGGTACGTTCCTTCATCCGTTCCCATGCACCCGTACCCAATTTGCTGATGCGGGGCTGTTCGCCTTCCTTTCCTTTGTATTTGGATATTTTGTGAAGCGAATGGATGGAAACAAACACCACATCGTCATTTTGGTATACCAACTTGATAACTTCCTGCGTAGAATTGCCATTGGGAATGCGTATCAGTCCGGCAAATTTGCCTACGCCGTGGTCGATGTGCACTACATAGTCGCCCGGTTCGAACTGGCTCAATTCTTTCAGCGACAAAGCCACTTTCCCGCTCCGTGCCTTGTCGCTGCGGAGGTTGTACTTATGAAAACGGTCGAATATCTGATGGTCGGTAAAAATACAGCATTTCAGGTTGTGGTCGGTGAACCCTTCGTGCAAGGTGCGGTCCACTGCCTCAAAAGTGATGTGGTCTCCCCTTTCCTTGAATATATCGCGCAGGCGGTCGGTCTGTTTCACGCTATCCGAACAGATATAAATCCGGTATCCCCGCTGCCGGTAATCGGTCAGCGTACCCGCCACTAAATCAAAGTTCTTGTGGAAAACCGGTTGGATGGCTGTCTGGAAAACCAAGGTTGCCTGCGGAGTTTCCGCAGGTTTATGCCCGAACTCGATACGGCGGAACTTCAGTACCTGTTCCCAAAAAACGGGTTCGTCTGTCAGTTGTTTCTGCAACATTTCCCAGTCGGGCTTTTCACCCTCGTATGCCTGCATCGCCTGCGGGGAGAAAGCTTCTTCATGTACTTTCTGGATACGCTCGCGCACCCAAAACAAATCCTTCACCCATACCACTGCTTCGGGTGGCAGGAAATCGAAGAAACAGACCATGCTGTCTGAGGCAAGGGAAAGTTCGGGCACGATGCTGACCGTGTCTTTCTTTTCTTTCGAAAGTTGGGTCTCGATCTCGAACGTACGGATACTGTCTATCTCGTCTCCGAAGAAGTCGATGCGAAACGGATATTCCGAAGAGAAAGAATACACATCGAAGATACTGCCGCGCATGGCAAACTGTCCTGGTTCATAAACATAATCCACATGCACGAAACCATACTCCGTCAGTTTTTTCTCAATCTGTCCGGTATCAATGTGCTGTCCTACGGTAAGCGCCAGCGTGCGGTCGGCAAGGACCTGTTGTGAAACCACCTTTTCTACCAGCGCGTCCGGATACGTCACCACCGCCACCGGATCTTTCCGTTTCAACCTTTCCAGCACTTCCGTGCGCAAAATTTCGTTTGCTGCATCACGTTGCCCGTACTTGATGGCCCTGCGGTAAGACGAAGGAAAAAACAGGATATCTCCATCACCGTTTGCCTGCACCATGTCGTGATAGAAATACCCTGCTTCTTCCTGGTCGCCTAATATAAAAAGATAAATGCCCGGACTTTTCCGAACAAAACCGGAAGCGAAAAAAGACGCGCACGAGGCATGTGTACCTTCAAGGAAAACTGTACGGATATCGGGGCGTTTCAAGAGCGCATCCAATCCCTCTGCATTGGGATGCTTGATATAAATCTGTTGAAGTCCAGCTATTTCCATTGTAAAGTTTATCGATACCTGCAAAATTACAAAATTATTGCTACATTTGTACTTGTTAAATCAGATAAAACTTATGTACGAGCAAATCATTGCGCTATTAGACCAACGGCGGCTGAAAGAGGCCCTTGTACAATTGTCGGTATCTGCATCAGCAAGTGAAGACTGGAAACTGAAGACCGACATCGAAAACCTGTCTACCACCTATAACTATATGTTGCAATATGCAGCGCAAGGCTCCGATGATCCCGGACGAGGAAAAATGTACCACAGCCTGTGCCGTACAGCCTACGAACTGGCGGACAAAACACATTTCGTGACAAAAAACAGGAAAGACAGCGGGTATTTTGCCGGCAAGTATCGCCTGTTGCAACTGAACCAGACGCATACGTACGCGGAACTCATAGACATGCTGGTGCAAATAAATGCAGACATAGCTATGTCGGAACTGTCACGGTCGGCGGAAGGAACAGTTCCGGAAGTGAAGAAACTATATGTTCGGCGCGGAAAAGTGCTTGATGAACTGTTCGACAAGATATGGACTTCTGCACAATGGACTGAAGAGGAATATCGGCAGGTAAACGACATCCTGGACCATTGCGGGTTGCCCACCTTTGATTTGGCCGTCATAATGAGTGCCATGACCCTGAATGCCATGAATGTATTCGATTGCCGTAAATTCCGATTCCTTATCGATGCTTGCCAGTCCGGGCTGGAAACACCACTCACCCTACGTGCCCTGGCTGGCATCACCTTGATAGCATATTACCAGGAGAAACGACTTTTCCTCTATCCCGACTTGCTTGCAGCCATTTCCCTGTTGGGCGAATCAAAAAAGGTTGTCCGCGATATGCTGGTTATCCAGACCACTTTATTGCTCTCGCGCGAGACGGAAAAGATAAACAAGAAAATGCGGGAAGAAATCATCCCACAGATAATGCGTAATCCTGGCATGATGCACCCCGACCTGAAAATTTTCGAGATAGACGAGCAAGAAGACAAGAATCCGGAATGGAACAAAGACATGGCACACATTGAAAAAGACCTTCATGAATTGGGTGAACTTCAGTTGGAAGGCGCCGACACCTACATGGGTACGTTTGCCCAGATGAAACACTATCCGTTCTTCAGGGAAGCATCACACTGGTTTTATCTGTTCGACAAACAGACGCCCGAAATGTCCGAACTTTTTTCCATAGAACATCCGGAGATGCAAGGCACTATCATTGATATCCTGATGGACGCTACTTTTTTCTGTAATTCTGACAAGTATTCGTTCTGCCTGTCGTTAAGCAACATGCCGGCCCAGCAACGCCAACTTATCATGACGCAACTTTCGGTGCAGAGCGAAATAATGAAAGAGAACATGGAATACCTGAAAAATAACACGAAAGACAAGGATGATCCTAAAGCTGTCGCCCGCCAATACGTTCACGACTTGTACCGTTTCTATAAACTATGGGCTTACCGCAATGAAGAGCACGACATATTCAAGGACAAGCTGGACTTATGGAACTGTAATGCGCTGGCCCCGCTGCTAAATACCCCGGAAACATTAAGACACATCGCCGACCACCTGTTCAGCAAAGATTACATGGAAGAGGCGTCTGTTTTGTATCAGAAGCTGGCCAGAAGCGGACAACCTGATGCTGAAATCCTACAGAAACTGGGGTTCACTTACCAAAAGATGAAAAACTATCCCGAAGCAATCAAAGCATACGACCAAGCGGATCTGCTTAAGCCCGACCATATCTGGACGTTGAAACATCTGGCACAATGCTACAAACGTACACAACAATACCAGCAGGCAATAGAATATTATGAAAAGGTGAAAGAAATGAAACCTGACGACCTGAATGTGTTGCTCCAGTTGGGACAATGCCTTGCCACCTTGCGCCAATACGACAAAGCACTGACGCATTTCTTTAAAGTGGAATACCTCGACAAGGCTCCGGCGAACGCCCGCCGTGCCATAGGATGGTGTTACTTCATGACAGGGAAATATGAAAATGCTCTTCGCTTTTACCGAAAACTGCAGGAGACCAGCGATGTACAACCTACCGACTGGCTAAATGCCGGACATGTCTACCTGGCTATGAACAACATTCCCCACGCATTGGAGTGCTACCGGAAAACCGAAACATATTATTCTTCCCACGAAGAATTCATGCGGGTGTATATGACTGACCGCGATGCATTGTTAGAACAAGGAGTTACCGAAGAATGTATCAGCATCGTTCCTGACATGCTTTGATTAACAAAGCACGAAGTTCTTTGTCCAACCTCAAGCGAACTTCCCCTATCGCTATTTCACGACCCTTTTCGCAAGCGATTGAAGTAACACCCTTGTCAATGAAACCGCACGGATTGATATAGCTAAAATAACTGAGGTCGGTATTTACGTTCAATGCAAGTCCGTGCATGGTGACAAAATGACTACTCCTTACTCCAATAGCACAAATCTTCCGTTCACGGAGTGTTCCGGTGTCCAGCCACACTCCTGTGGCATGGGATTTCCTTCCAGCTTCGATACCATACATACTGCATACACGGATAACAGCTTCCTCCAACACGTGGATGTATTCTTTCAGTCCTATCCTAAAGTCCTCCAAACAAAGAATAGGATAACAAACTATTTGTCCCGGACCATGGTAAGTAATATCCCCTCCTCTATCAATACGGAACAACTCCGCTCCTATCCGCTTCAACTGGTTTTCCTTTAGCAACATGTTCTCCTCTTTCCCATGTTTGCCTAATGTATAAACATGCGGATGCTCACAGAATATCAGTCGGTTCGTATAAATCCCCTGCACATTGCGGGCAGCTATCAGGGTTTCGAAGAGACTGGTCTGTCTATCCCACGCTTTCTTATAAGGAATCACTCCCCAATCTTCGATTTGTATAGTTGTACTCATTGTTTCATTCCTTTCTTAATATTTATCCAACAAACAATCCCTGACTGTTAATTTCTTAACTGTCAGGGATTGTCAAGAGCGGAAGACGGGACTCAAACCCGCGACCCTCAGCTTGGAAGGCTAATGCTCTATCGACTGAGCTACTTCCGCAAATTCAGTGGGCAAAGATGGATTCGAACCACCGAAGGCGTAAGCCAGCAGATTTACAGTCTGCCCCATTTGGCCACTCTGGTA
>CAZAUU010000059.1:0-13528 GCA_964488405.1 uncultured Phocaeicola sp. | reverse complement strand
GACATTACAGCCTAAATCAATGCTTAAGATATTTTTAGAGAGTATCCTCTACAGCAGCCTGCGCCGCAGCCAGGCGAGCAATAGGTACTCGGAAAGGGGAGCAGCTTACATAGTTCAAGCCAACTTTATGGCAGAATTTTACGGATGCAGGTTCTCCTCCATGTTCACCGCAAATACCGCATGTCAAGTCGGGACGTACCGACCGGCCTTTTTCTACAGCCATTTGGATTAATTTCCCGACACCATTTTGATCGAGTACTTGGAACGGATCTACTTTCAGAATCTTCTTTTCCAGATATACCGGCAAGAACGATGCAATGTCATCCCTTGAATAACCAAATGTCATTTGAGTCAGATCGTTTGTACCAAATGAGAAATATTCGGCATGCGATGCAATGCGGTCGGCTGTCAGTGCGGCACGTGGGATTTCAATCATCGTTCCTATCTTATATGGAATTTCGGTGGCTTCCTCTTCAAATACCTTCTTTGCTGTTGCACGAATAACATCTTCTTGCGCTTCGAATTCATACAAGATTCCAATCAGGGGAACCATGATTTCGGGATGTGGGTCGTAACCTTCTTTTTTCAATTCACATGCCGCCCCCAAGATGGCTTCGGTTTGCATGGCCGTGATTTCCGGATAGGTATTCCCTAAACGGCATCCGCGGTGGCCTAACATCGGATTGTGTTCGCAGAGACTATCTACTCGCTGGCGGATATATTCTACGGTCACTCCCATCGCTTCTGCCATTTCTTCTTGCCCTTTCTGGTCGTGCGGCACAAATTCGTGTAGTGGCGGATCAAGTAGTCGGATGTTTACTGGATAGCCGTCCATGGCCTTGAAAATGCCTTTGAAGTCATTTTTCTGGTAAGGCAACAGTTTTGCGAGCGCTTTCTTGCGTCCTTCTACATCCGGAGCCAGAATCATTTCGCGCATGGCAATGATTTTCTGGTTCTCGAAAAACATGTGTTCCGTGCGGCAAAGTCCGATACCTATGGCACCGAATTTATGTGCTACTTCTGCATCGTGTGGAGTATCAGCGTTTGTACGCACTTGCAAGCGGGTGTATTTGTTGCATAAATCCATTAATTTGGCAAAGTTACCTGAAACTTCGGCTGCCTTGGTCGGCACTTTCCCATGATATACTTTGCCGGTACTTCCGTCTAACGATAGGTAATCACCTTCTTTTAGTGTTATACCTTCGATTTCTACTGTACGTGTTTTATAATTCACATTGATTGCACCTGCGCCTGAAACGCAACATTTTCCCATACCACGGGCGACTACCGCTGCATGCGAAGTCATACCTCCGCGTGCAGTCAGGATTCCTTCGGCCATAGCCATGCCTGCCAAGTCTTCAGGAGAAGTTTCGATGCGTACCAGAATCACCTTGTGACCGTCAGAACACCATCGGGCTGCATCTTCAGCGAAAAATATAATTTGTCCGCAGGCTGCACCTGGAGAAGCCGGCAAGCCACGTGTCAACATTTTTGCCGTGCGTAAAGCTTCTTTGTCAAAAATGGGGTGAAGTAATTCATCAAGCTTGTTGGGGTCACAACGAAGTATGGCTGTCTTTTCATCAATTATCCCTTGTTCCAGCATGTCCATGGCTATGCGGACCATTGCTGCGCCTGTACGCTTCCCGTTACGTGTCTGTAAGAACCAGAGCTTGCCTTCTTGTACGGTAAATTCCATATCCTGCATGTCACGATAATGATTTTCAAGTTTTGCCTGCAAGGTATCGAGTTCTTTATAAATCTCCGGCATGGCTTCTTCCATGGAAGGATATTTGGCAACGCGTTCCTCTTCGGGAATGCCCTGCGACTGTGCCCATCGTTGGGAACCTGTTTTTGTGATTTGTTGAGGTGTGCGGATACCTGCTACCACGTCTTCTCCTTGTGCATTAATCAGATATTCGCCGTTAAACAAATCTTCTCCCGTAGCGGCATCCCGTGAAAAACATACACCGGTGGCAGATGTGTCGCCCATGTTTCCGAATACCATGGCTTGCACGTTGACAGCCGTTCCCCATTCGGTCGGTATCCCTTCCATTTTGCGGTAAAGGATGGCACGCTCATTCATCCACGAATCAAATACTGCACAAATAGCCCCCCAAAGCTGTTCGTATGCATCATTGGGGAAATCTTGTCCGGTTCTGTCTTTTACGGCTTCTTTGAAACGTGTTACCAGTTTTTTTAAATCGGCAACTTCCAGTTCGTTATCAGCTTGTACACCCTTTTCTTCCTTCACCTCTTCGATAATGGCTTCAAATGGGTCGATATCCTCTTTGTTTACCGGTTTCATCCCCAATACCACATCGCCGTACATCTGTACGAAACGGCGGTAAGAGTCCCATGCAAAACGCTCGTTCCCTGTTTTACGCGCCAGTCCGGCAACTGCTTTATCGTTTAGTCCCAGATTCAGGATGGTATCCATCATGCCCGGCATGGACGCTCTTGCCCCTGAACGCACGGATACGAGCAACGGATTTTCTGCATCGCCAAATTTGGATTTCATCAGTGTTTCGATACCCGCAATGGATTTTTCCACATCTTCTTTCAGCAATGCCACAACATCTTCTTTCCCTTTCTTGAAGTATTCATTGCAGACATCTGTGGTAATTGTAAATCCAGGAGGGACAGGAATGCCGATCAGGTTCATTTCTGCAAGATTGGCGCCTTTGCCTCCCAGCAGGTTCTTCATGTCTGCCCTGCCTTCGGCATGTCCGTTTCCAAAAGTGTAAACTCTTTTTGTTCCCATTTCTTCTTAATATTTATGTAGGTTATAAATGTTTTCCAACAAATCAGGCATAATTACAAATTTATGCATAATTTGTTATATCACAAAGCATAAGGAGGTGTTCTATGACATATCTTGCAATACGGACATGGCAAAACAAACTTCTTGCTGGATTTTAGCGAGATATGGAGGAAATTCCTTACCTTTGCCTTCAGATTGTGAATTGGATTTATCGAAAACAACGTGGCAAGAAAGAAAAAAGAACTTCCTTTATTAGAAAAGGTGACAATCGCAGATATTGCTGCAGAAGGGAAGGCAGTGGCAAAGGTGAACGATTGGGTTATATTTGTACCTTACGTGGTGCCTGGTGATGTGGTTGACTTACAGATAACGCGTAAAAAGAACCATTATGCCGAAGCTGTGGCGGTGAAACTTCACGAAAAGTCACCGATGCGTGCAGAACCTTTCTGTCAGCATTACGGTATTTGCGGAGGATGTAAGTGGCAATGTCTGGCATACGAGGATCAAATCCGGTATAAGCAAAAGCAGGTATATGACAATTTAATCCGTATAGGAAAGGTGGAACTGCCCGAAATGAGGCCTATTTTAGGATCGGGAAAGACCATGTTCTACCGGAACAAGCTTGAATTTACTTTTTCGGACAAGCGCTGGCTTACAGAAGAAGAAATCAGGAGGGATATGAAGTACGAACAAATGAATGCGGTGGGCTTCCATATCCCGGGTGCTTTCGACAAAGTGCTGGCCATTGAAAAATGCTGGCTTCAGGATGATATTTCCAACCGGATCCGGAATGATGTTCGTGATTATGCTTGCAACCATCAGTATCCGTTCTTTAATTTGCGTACGCAAGAAGGGATGCTACGCAATATGATGGTGCGTACTTCTTCAACGGGAGAGTTGATGGTGTTGTTGCAATGTAAGATTACGACCGGTGAGGAACTGGCCAGAATGAAAGTACTGCTCCAGTTCGTGGCTGACAGATTTCCTCAGATTACATCGTTGCTGTATGTGGTCAACAACAAATGCAATGATACAATCGGGGATTTGGAAGTGTATGTGTTCAAAGGGCAAGACCATATTTTTGAGGAAATGGAAGGACTTCGCTTCAAGATAGGGGCAAAGTCTTTTTACCAGACTAATTCGGAGCAAGCATACAATTTATATAAGGTGGTACGGGACTTTGCTGGGTTGACCGGTAAAGAATTGGTTTACGATCTGTATACGGGGACGGGTACAATCGCCAATTTCATTTCTCGCCGGGCTCGTAAGGTGATAGGCATTGAATATGTTCCGGAAGCGATAGAAGATGCAAAGACAAATTCACAAATAAATGGTATCGGCAATACGTTGTTTTATGCAGGAGACATGAAAGACATCCTTACATGCAGCTTTATCAATGAACACGGCCGTCCGGATGTCATCATTACTGATCCTCCGCGTGCCGGGATGCACGGGGATGTGGTCAGTGTGGTTTTGGAAGCGGAACCGGAACGTATTGTTTACGTAAGTTGCAATCCTGCCACACAGGCCCGTGATTTGCAGCTGCTGGATGTAAAGTATAAAGTCACGGCTATCCAGCCCGTGGATATGTTCCCGCATACGCATCATGTGGAGAATGTGGTTTTATTGGAAACAAAAAAATAATAAGCTCAAGCTATGATAAAAGAAAGAGTCATGTCGGAAAAAAGACAACATACAGGCAAACAACGTCCGGTGGCACGCGCTACCCCCAAATATACCACTTACCGGGTTACTGAACCTGGGGAACTGATGAGTTTCCTGATGAAGAAAATGGCAGGCATCAGCCGGACTCGTGTAAAAGCCTTGTTAGCCAACCGGGTAGTGTTGGTAAACAATGTCATTCGGACTCAATACAATTATCCCCTGGAGCAGGGAATGTGCGTGCAAATCAGCAGGGAGAAACATAAGCATGAGTTCCGTCATCCCATGATGAAAATCTTATATGAAGATGCCTATATCATTGTAGTGGAGAAAAAAGAAGGCTTGCTGTCGGTCGCCACTGAACGCCAGAAGGAGAAGACCGCGCAGCATATCTTAAATGAATATGTGAAGCGGGAACACCGTAACAACCGCATTTATGTTGTCCATCGCTTGGATCGGGAAACATCGGGTATCATGATGTATGCCAAAGACGAGAAAACGCAACATACGTTACGGGATAATTGGCACGATATTGTGCAGGATCGCCGTTATGTGGCAGTCGTGATGGGGAATATGGGAAAGGATGAAGGAACGGTTTGCTCTTGGTTGACAGACCGGAAGCTATACGTGAGGTCATCCCCTGTGGATGATGGCGGGAAGTATTCGGTGACACATTATCGGGTGATCAAACGGGCAAACAGTCTGAACTTGGTGGAATTGCAATTGGAAACCGGGCGAAAAAACCAGATTCGCGTACATATGCAATCACTGGGACATCCTGTGGTAGGTGATGAGCGTTACGGATGTGAAATCAATCCGTTGGGACGTGTGGCTCTTCATGCCTTCAAATTGTGTTTTTATCATCCTGTAACCAAGGAATGGATGGAATTTGAAACACCTTATCCTGCACAGTTCAAGTCACTCATGCTGAAAAATAAATGATAAGGAAGTCAAGGTTCCAATATTGCTGACCTTGCCATAGAAGAATAGATCTGCGTTGGCCATAATGCATAATACTGCATTGGTCAGCGCAGCCTGTTTTTGTGGACAGGTGTTTGCGCAAATATAAGATGTACCGGACCTTTGAATGGAAGGGAAATGGAGGGATGGATTTGGTGTACTTTTCAGAGATGAAAGATTTGTAATTTATTCGGAAGTATGCTATAAGACACATAATCTTCATGGTGTGTTAAAAGTTTTATTTAGGTAGGAAAACAAATTATACCGTCATGGGAAACAAATAAGCCACTTTTTATTGTATTTATGCAATACATTTGTAAAGTTTCGATGGTGTAAGAATTCGTTTTGCTTCATCGGAATACGGTAAAAAACTTTTATGTTTAATTATTAATCAAAGTACCATGAGTAAACACTTGTTCGGAAAGCGCACGTTCGTGCGCTTGTGTTTCCTTGCAGTGGTGGCATTGCTTCTACTGCCTGCAAGCGGGGTGAAAGCAGTATCTGCTTCACAACAAAATCTGACTATTTCGGGTATTGTTACTTCGGACTCTGACCACTTGCCCCTTATCGGTGTCAGTGTGCAGGTCAAAGGGACAACCAATGGAACCATTACCGACTTGGACGGCAACTACACCTTAAACGTGCAACCTGGTCAGACATTGGTATTCTCGTATATCGGTTTCATGACACAAGAAATCGGGATTACCAACCAGACGCGCTTGGACATCGTGATGCGTGAGGACAGCGAAACGCTGGAAGAAGTGGTCGTAGTAGGATACGGTGTCCAGAAAAAGAAATTGGTAACCGGTGCTACGGTGCAGGTAAAAGGTGAAACCTTGGCAAAAATGAACACCAACAGTCCTCTGCAGGCGATGCAGGGACAGACGCCGGGAGTGAACATTTCATCCACTTCCGGCCAGCCCGGTGAGTCGATGAAAGTAAGTATCCGTGGTTTGGGTACGGTGGGCAATGCCGACCCCCTGTATTTGATTGACGGGGTAGGGGGAGATATTTCCACCTTGAATCCTGCCGATATTGAGAGTATTGATGTCTTGAAGGATGCAGCTTCGGCAGCCATCTATGGTGCACAGGCAGCCAATGGTGTCGTATTGATTACGACCAAAAGCGGTAAGGCCGGAAAGGCGCAAATTTCATTCGATGCATATTACGGCTGGCAGACCCAAGCCCGCAAGGCGGATATGCTGAACGCACAGGAGTATATGATGATTATGGACGAACAGGCAGTCAATTCAGGTAACAAGCCGTATGACTGGAGCTCGTACACAAGCATTTATGATGCAAATGGCAATTTGTATGACACAGATTGGGTGAACTCGATGTTTGTGAATAGTGCTCAGACGCAAAGTTACACGTTAGGTATAACCGGAGGTTCGGAAACTTCCACTTATGCCATGTCGTTGGGGTATATGAGCCAGGAAGGTATCGTGGGCGGAAAAAACGTTTCCAACTATGAGCGTTACAATTTCCGCGTTAATTCAGAGCACAAGATTTTCAAGGATTCCGACTTGCTGAAAGTAGGAGAGCAGGTCAGCTTCGTATATAAGATGAATAACGGTATTTCAGTAGGTAACCAATATAACAACACGTTGCGTGGCGCGTTTGCCACTTCTCCTTTGGCCCCCATCTATAGTGACAACAACATTTATGATTCGCCGTACAACGATACGTCCAACTCGGACTGGTACAATGCGGATGGCAACCCGTATGGGAATATGATGACAAACAGCAACAACGAGAATAAGGACGTAACTTTTTCCGGTAATGTGTATGCCGAACTGCAGCCTGTCAGGAACTTGAAACTCAGAACCGTATTCGGAGCCGTGTACAGTACCAATGAGTACCGCAGCTTCTCCCCGTTGTATCAGTTTTCCATCTACAGCTACAACAACACTCGTACCAGTGCCGCGCAAAACATGACGCATGGCCTGACCATGACCTGGACCAATACAGCGGCGTATGACTGGACGGTAGGCGAACATGCCTTCAATGCCTTGTTGGGTATGGAAATGAGCCGGTATAGCGGTACGTACGTAAGGGCTGCCTCGGGTACCCTGAGAGACGGGTTCGATGACTGGGAGCATGCATATGTGGATAACGGCACGGCAACCAGCGAGGATGACGGTTTATCTGCCGCAGGGCATCCCAATGACGAGACGCGCACGGTTTCTTATTTCGCCCGTTTTGGTTGGAATTGGAGGGAAACTTATATGATCAATGCCACGATACGTGCCGATGGCTCTTCCCGTTTCGCCCGTGGCAACCGTTACGGCGTGTTCCCTTCTGTCTCTGCCGGCTGGACCATTTCGAATGAAGGCTTCATGGAAGACACGCAGGACTGGCTTGATTTCCTGAAGCTCCGTGTCAGCTGGGGACAGGTAGGCAACCAGAACATCGACAACTACCAGTACACCGCCCCGATTACTTCCAGCAATACGTATTATGTATTCGGTAACCAGGTAGGTTCCAGTGCTAATGTGTGGGGCGCCTATCCAAGCCGTCTGGCCAATGAAGATGTGACTTGGGAAACTTCCGAGCAAACCAATATCGGTATCGATGCCCGTTTCCTGAGAAGCCGCCTGAGCCTGACTGCTGATTTCTACATCAAGACCACCAAAGACTGGTTGGTGGAAGCACCGGTTCTTGCCACAGCCGGTACGGGTGCCCCATATATCAATGGAGGCGATGTAAAGAACACCGGTATTGAACTGGCATTGGTGTGGAACGATCAGATTGGCAGGAACTTCAACTATAATGTGGGCATCAACGGCGCGTACAACAAAAATAAGGTGGGGAACATCCCGACTGAAGATGGTATTATCCACGGTGACACCAACATGTTGTATGACAACTCTCCTGAATTCTACCGCGCTTCGAACGGCCATGCCATCGGTTATTTCTGGGGGTATGAAACAGCTGGTATTTTCCAAAACGAACAACAGATAGCCGACTGGATAGCTGCCGGGAACGGCATCTTGCAATCGGATGTGAAACCGGGTGATGTGATTTACGTGGATCAGAACCATGACGGCGTAATCAATGATGATGACAAGGTAGACTTGGGTAACGGTACTCCCGACTTTACATACGGCTTCAACGTAAGTTTCAGCTACAGGCAATTCGATTTCTCGCTGAATGCATACGGGGCTGCAGGAAACCAGATTGTCCAGTCTTATCGCAATCACGCCAATAGCAAGGCCAACTATACATCGGCCATCCTGGATCGTTGGACAGGCGAAGGCACCAGCAACCGCATTCCCCGTGTGACGGACACGAATATCAACTGGCAGTTTTCCGACCTGTATCTCCAGGACGGCGATTACCTGCGCATCAGCAACATTACCGTGGGGTATGATTTTGCAAAGCTGATCAACCTGAAGGCCATCAGCCAGGCACGGCTGTACTTCCAAGTACAAAACGCTTTCACCTTCACCAAGTACGATGGTATGGATCCGGAAATAGGGTATGGTACTTCCAACTGGGTGTCGGGCATTGACTTGGGATATTATCCCCGTCCACGTACCTATCTGGTAGGTGTAAATTTGAAATTTTAATGGAACAATCTTAAAATCGAAGAATATGAACAACTATAAAATCTATATGATGGCATGGGGGGTAGTTGGTATGGGACTGGTATCCTGTACGGCCGGTTTCCTCGATGTAGAGTCAAAGGTAGAATCGACTACAGACAATTTTTACCAGAATGAAAGTGATGCTTACCGGGCTTTGATAGGATGCTATGACGGGTGGCAGTGTACCACTTCGAATACGGGAATCGGCGGCTTTTATATCGCCTCGGAAATCATGTCCGATGAATGTTTCGGTGGAGCCGGCGTTTCCGATGCACGGAATTTCCAGGTCATAGACCGTTTTGACCAATCCCAGTCGTCTTCTGACATGAATATACTGGAACAGGACTGGATCAATTATTATGCCGCTGTATATCGTTGCAATGAATTGATTGCGCACGAAGACCAGATTGTCTGGAACAGTGAGGAAACCCGGGGTACCTATATGGGTGAATGCCGTGCCCTGCGTGCGTTGTGTTATTTCGACATGGTGCGCTTGTGGGGAAACATTCCCTTGTTTACCGAACCGGTAAACGAGAATCGTGAGCAAGCCGATCCCGATGAAGTGTATAATGTGATATTCAGTGACTTGCTGTATGCCGCAGAGAACATTCCGGCTTCTGCCTACCCGAAGAGTGATGCCGCAAACAATGACGGGCACATCACGAGATATGCAGCAGAGGCTTTGCTGGCACGTGTGTACCTGTTCTATACCGGATATTATGGCAAGGAACCGGATGTGGAAGGTGTGACAAGGGCTTCTGTATTGGAGGGATTGGAAGATGTCATTGCCTCCGGAGAATTCAGCCTGGTCCCGCAATTCAAGAACTTATGGCCCGCTGCCTCCACGGTGTGGGAAGGCGATGCTTCCACGGGTTATGTCGAAGTTTCCACTTATGCCGGACGGGGAAACGAGGAAACGGTCCTGGCGCAGAAGTTCAATTACACTTCGGATTACAACGGCAATTCTGACGGCAACCGTTGGCTGGTGAATATGGGGATACGCAGCATAAACCTCTATTGGACCCCTTACGGAAGGGGATGGGGGATTGCTACGGTAAACCCCAAGATGTGGACTATATACAGCACCGGGGATACACGGCGCGAAGCCTCCATCATCAATCTGGTGAGCGAGGGTATTGCCGATGATCCGGATTATGAAGCAGGCTATTTGGACCAGCGCGAATATACCGGATATAATGTGAAGAAATACACCACATTGTCCAAATGGGAACAGAATGGTACAACGGGCGTATGGTCGCTGACCGATGAGGTGACCGGTTTGGGAAGCGGGGGCGACTACATGATTTCCCAATACCAGGACTTCATCGTGATGCGCTATGCTGATGTCCTGTTGATGGCTGCCGAATTGGGAAGCCCGAACGCACAGGAATACCTGAACCAAGTACGTGAGCGTGCTTTCACCGAAGAAGACGAGGATGGCAACCTGGTCGTATCATCGTATTACCGTGAAGTGACGGCTACACAAACGAATATCATGAATGAGCGTATGTTGGAGTTCGCGTTCGAGGCGCAGCGTTATTGGGATTTGCTCCGCCAGGGTGTGGACTATGCGGCCTCGCAAATTGCAGGGAACACTACAGTGGAGAGTGGAGGCAACTCGGATGTCGTGAGCATCTCCGCTTCGAACATTACGTCCAAACAAGGTCTGATGCAGATACCCTACAACCAGATTACCTTGTCTGACGGAGTATTGGAACAGAACGAAGGATGGTAAAACACATTTTTAAAATCGAAATATTATGAGAGAACTGGTTCATAAAATACAATTTGCGTGCTTGGCGGTGCTGATGTGCCTGACGGTTGCCTGCACGCCCGATTCATACGAATTGGAGCTTCCGGACGTTTCATCCGAAGATCTGGTGGAAGGTATTGCCTTTACCATCACGCACGATGTGGAAAACCCGAACATCATTTATTTGAGAAGCCTGATGCCGTCTTCCTACCAGGTATGCTGGGAACATCCGCAGGGACGTACCCAAGGTGCGGAAGTAACGTTGCAGATGCCTTTCGAAGGGGAATATGAAGTGACTTTTGGCGTAGAAACGCGGGGAGGTCTCGTGTACGGGCCGGTTGCCACTTTTACGATTGATGAGTTTTGTGCAGAATTCGTCAACGATGACCTTTGGACTTATTTGACCGGAGGAGTGAATGAGTCGAAGACTTGGATTTTTGATAACGGGGAATACGGCTATGCAGCAGGGGAACTGACCTATGCCGACCCGGGAGGTACGGTGATATGGAACAACTGGACGGCAAACTGGGACCCCGGAGTAGGACACACAGGAGATGATGCCATTTGGGAAAGCACGATGACATTCGACCTGATAGGAGGGGCCAACGTGGAAGTGTACAATTCCTCGTCCGGTGAAACGCAGTCCGGTACGTTTATGTTGAATACGGACACGTATACCCTTTCTTTGACCGATTGTGACCTGTTGCATACGCCAAGCTGGACGGACCGCAGTTCGAACTGGCGCAATAGCCTTCAGTTGTTGGAACTGGATGAGAACCATCTGCGTGTCGGCGTGATGCGTGACAACAGTGAAGGGGCGTGGTGGCTGATATGGAACTACGTATCGCAGGAATATGCGGAAAACTACGTGCCCGAAGACCAATCTGACCCCGAACCATCGCTGCCGGACGGCTGGATGGATATGGTATCGCAAGTAGTGACGAATGAAATCAAATGGACAATGTCACCGGATGTGCCGTTCGATTGGGCAAATTTGGACGGCAGCCTGATGAACAATTTTACGGCAGGCAACTACCCCGATTGGGCGACCGTCGTGGACGGACTGGAAAACCTGAGCATGACACTGAATTCGTCAAGCATGACCTATACGTTCGAAATGCCCGACGGTACCACAACGAGCGGTACGTACACGTTGGACAACAGCGGTATCTATACCTTCAGCGCAGGTGTACCCACCTACCATATCGGAGGAAGCGACATCATGTTCGGTGCCACGGCGGAAAACCAGTTGCGTATACTGGGCATCGAGACCGCAGGCAGCACCGTAATGGGTATGTGGTTGGGTAACCGCAGCACTGACAAGGATGAATACCTGGCTTATCACTTCCTTCCGGAAGCAGGCAGCGGAAGCAATACGCCAACGGCTACGGCCATTGCGGTAGACAACAGCAAGATTGTTTCCGGTCATTTGGAAAGCGATACAAATAACTTCCGTATCGAACTGTACAACATCTATGGGACTACGGGAGCCTCGGACGATGGTTCAACTCCGAGCTATACGGCCAATTCCCCTTTGGATCCGACTTCGTTGGTGTTCGACTATTCAATGGAATTGACTTTTACCATTAATGGCTTGTCGGGTGCGGCAGTCGCCAATTCGTATACGGCCCAGCTGACCTGTATCGGTACGGGTTGGTGGCCTCAGGTGGGAGAGGGGGTTGGTTCGGTAACCGTACGGGGTGACGGCACCTATACCATTAATTACAGTCCATCATCGGCTTACAACGGGGTAATCGTATTCTGTATTGACATCCAAGGGATATTCAGCGATATAGAAAATCCGGATGCCGTAACGGTCACGATTGATAACCTTTCCATCTTGTAATATTGAATTTATGGGAAATATACGTAATTATTTGTTTTTGTTTATCGTATCCCTGATGGGGACGACGCTGTTCGCATCTTGTTCAGACGATGCGGGCACAGGTTATGTGGGAGAGACAGTGGTTTCGGCAACGGAGATGACATTCTCCCAGGTCGGTTCCAGTCAAACCTTGTCGGTTCTGTCGGAAAGCGAGCCGCTGGTGACAAGCGACCAGGCTTGGTGTAGCATTGTATTTGTAAGTGTGACGCAACGTGGTACTTATACGTACAGTGTGACGGTAGACACCAATACGGAAACCGAGGAACGTATGGCCACGATTTCGGTTGTGGCAGGTGATTTGACGGTTTCGGTACAGGTGACACAGGCCGCAGGCGACGGGCTGATTGTGGCTCAGACTTCGTACGATATGCCGGCGTCAGGCGGTCCGTTGACTGTTACGTTGACCACCAATGGTGATTATTCCTATACGATTGGCGATTCGTGGATAGCCGATGCAACGGTAAGTGAAGGACGTGCCATGACGGAATATGCCTTGTATTTTACGGTTTCCGCCAATCATGGTTCGGCGCGTACGGGCACGATTACCTTTACTTTGGGCAGCATTGAGGAAACCGTGACCATAAACCAGGAGGCGGGACAGGCGGCGACTGTGTCGGGCGAAACGCCTTACGATGTTGCTGCAAGCCTCGGGTTAGGCTGGAACTTGGGCAACCAGCTGGATGCATATGCTAATGGCGTGGCTGACGAGACGGTATGGGGGAATGCGTCCGCTACACAGGCCCTGTTTGATGCGTTGGCAGATGCAGGCTTCACCTCCGTGCGTATCCCGGTCACCTGGTTAGGACATGTGGGCGAGGCTCCCGAGTACCTGATTGACACGGAGTATCTGAATCGTGTCGCCGAAGTGGTGGGTTATGCCGAAAGTGCGGGGTTGAATGCCATTGTCAATATCCATC
>CAZAUU010000058.1:0-13628 GCA_964488405.1 uncultured Phocaeicola sp. | reverse complement strand
GTGTGTACTTGCTTTTGTAAAAATACAGAGAATAATGGAATAAATCAACGCTTTTGTCCTTCTTTTTTCGGAGAATTTGTACCCGCCAACTATATACTTTATTGTACCAACGGTTTTGTATAATTACTGGTTTGCTCAGTTAACTGCAATACCGCTGGTACTTTCTTTTTTCCAGAACAGAAAGTTAAACTTTCCGTTCTCGCCTTCAAATCTCACGAGAGATTCATTCACTTTTTCCGTTTCATAAACGAAAACCGACCCTCTACTTATTTCTTCTTTGACCAATTTACATTCTCTTTCGAGATAAGACAAAACTTCATCCCACAGATTTCTGTCAAAATCGACCGTATAGGATATTTCGTTGTTTCCGTAATATTCACGAAGTATATCTTTTAAAAAGAGAACAAATCTTTGTTTGTTCAAGACTTATTTTAAGATACGTAATCTTTCCTAACATCCACAATTTGCATACCATAAAATACCCATAACCACGTTTGCTAACTGGATCCCATTTTCAACGATTCAAGACAAATTCCATTCAACCCGCATGATTCACAGTGGGGATTGCGCGCGGTACAGACGTAGCGCCCGTGAAGGATGAGCCAATGATGGGCGGTAGGAATAAGCTTTTCGGGGATATACTTAACCAGATACTTTTCGGTAGCAAGCGGGGTAGTGCAGGATGCCGGCACCAACCCGATGCGGTGGCTCACACGGAACACGTGTGTATCTACTGCCATCGCCGCCTCGTGGAACACCACGCTTAAAATAACGTTTGCCGTCTTACGTCCTACTCCGGGCAGTTTCACTAACTCTTCCAATGTGCAGGGCACCTGCCCGTGGAAATCCTTCACCAGCATCCGAGCCATCCCGACCAGATGCTTCGCCTTGTTGTTGGGATAACTCACACTCCGAATATACGAATAGACCACTTCGGGTGTGGTAACAGCCAATGCTTCAGGCGTAGGGAAATCGCGGTAAAGAGAAGGAGTAACCATATTGACCCGCTTGTCGGTGCACTGGGCACTCAGGATGACGGCCACCAGCAACTGAAACGGGTTTTCATAATGCAGTTCGGTCTCGGCAACAGGCATCGCCTGCCGGAAATAGCCGATTACCTTGTCATAAAGTTCTTTTTTCCCCATCCGTCAAACCTACTTGTCTGGGACAAATATAAAGTTTTCTTTGCGGTCTGGCAAATAATCCGTACCTTTGATGCGGATAACCCGTGTATTCTAGGACAACCACGTAAAAAACAGGAGCAAAATGAAGAAAGAAAATCTTGTATCGGTGCCGTTTATGGTTTTAGGCATCGTGTTCTGTGTCTGCCTGGTGGCGGCAAACCTATTAGAAACCAAAGTAATCATGCTGGGACCGGTAGCCGTTACCGCAGGTCTGATTGTTTTTCCCATATCCTACATCATCAACGATTGCATTGCCGAAGTATGGGGATTCCGCAAGGCAAGACTTATCATCTGGATGGGATTCCTGATGAATTTCATGACTGTGGCCATGGGGCAGATAGCCGTAGCCCTGCCTGCCGCCCCGTTTTGGGAAGGAGAAGAAGGATTCAACTTCGTTTTCGGCATGGCACCGCGTATCGCCGTTTCCAGCCTACTGGCTTTTCTTACGGGAGCATTCATCAATGCCTATGTAATGAGCCGAATGAAACTTGCTTCGCAAGGCAAACATTTTCCGGCACGCGCCATCCTTTCTACCATATTCGGCGAGAGTGCCGACTCGCTCATTTTCTTCCCGCTGGCATTCGGTGGCTTAATGCCCGTGACGGAACTGCTCAAGATGATGGCGGTACAGGTAGTATTGAAGACTTTGTACGAAGTGGTTGTACTCCCCGTTACCGTCCGTACGGTACGTTACATCAAACGAATAGACCATACAGACGTATTTGACAAGAACATTTCTTACAACATACTTAAAATCAACGACCTGTAAGTCTAATGACAAACCGGGGCAAATACTACCCCGACTGTTTTTAGCCAAATAATGAAAAGACAAATGGAAAGAAAAGACGAACTAACCATTTTAGGCAAGACCACGGCCTACAAGCAAGATTATGCACCTGAGGTGTTGGAGACATTCACCAACAAACACCCGGAAAACGACTATTGGGTACGCTTCAACTGCCCGGAATTTACCACCCTCTGCCCCATTACGGGACAGCCCGACTTTGCCGAGATACGTATCAGTTACCTTCCCGACATGAAAATGGTGGAAAGCAAAAGCCTGAAAATCTATCTATTCAGCTTTCGAAACCATGGAGATTTCCACGAAGATTGTGTGAACATCATCATGAAAGACCTCATCAAGCTGATGGATCCCAAATACATCGAAGTGACCGGCATCTTCACCCCGCGCGGAGGTATTTCCATCTACCCTTACTGCAACTACGGGCGTCCAGGCACAAAGTACGAAGAACTGGCGGAATACCGGATGCGGGAACATGACCTGTAAGAAACAGGCCGCCACAAACACTCACGAGAGTTCCAGCCCGAATTCCTTTTGCAACTTCAAAAGGGAGGGGTTCTTGCGGCTCATCATCTGGAAACGTTCCAGATGGCTGTAAGCACGTACGTTCTCGCCCAAGGCATTCACGCGCACCTGCATTTTAACCTTCCGGTTATGAAGTTGCCTGCGCAAATGAGTCTCGATATGCGGAGCCAGATCCTGCATGTATTTCAGTACCATATCATTGTCTACCGTCACCTCGAATGTCACCCGGTCTTCCTGCAGACGGGGAACCAGGTTCATCATGCGTGCCGCATTGGCCGCCTCTTCTTTCGGAAGATTCACGGCAAATTCATTCCAACAACGTTTCAGCTCACTCTCGTTGAAGATACGATCTTCGTAAAAACGGTCGTCTTCGGAAGCCGACGGCATGTCGGATGCCACCGGCATATCGTTTCCATTCATCTGAGTAACATGCGGATGACGGATGGACATGCCCACACTTCCCGCTTTTACAACGGGTATCTTCTTTTCGCCACCTCTTTTCGGGAAAGAAGCCGTTTCCTGAGCTTTCCCGACAACGGCAGAAGTTGTCTTTGAAACCACCTGAGGGGGCACAGGACGTGTCACGGTTGTTTCCCGGGCTTGCGGCGATGGGGAAGAAGGAGCCGAAGCAGGCCGGTCGAACACAGGTTTCAACGGCTGTTTGGGACTGTCCCCTCCCTCTTCCCCACCGGCCTCTGCCAATTGGGCAAGCTGAATCAAGGTCAACTCAATCAGCAAACGCTTGTTCTTACTTACCCGGTAATTCAAGTCACAGTCATTGCAAAGCTTCATCGCCCGAAACAGGAAAGGAGACGAACAGCGTTGCGACTGCTCCTTATAACGTTCGCGAATTGACGCGCCTACTTCCAGCAAAGGCAGCGTGGCAGGATCCCGGCTCACCAGCAGGTCGCGGAAATGGGAAGCCATACCCGTAATGAAATGATTGCCGTCAAATCCTTTTTGCAATACCTCATTGAAGGTAAGCAGGCATTCCGCCACCTGACGGCGGAGGATGGAATCCGTCAGCCTGAAATAATACTCATAATCCAGCACGTTCAAGTTCTCGATTACGCTCCGGTAGGTAATATGCCCGTTGGTGAAACTCGCCACCTGGTCAAATATGGAAAGTGCATCGCGCATCCCCCCGTCTGCCTTCTGTGCCAAAACGACAAGGGCTTCTGTTTCCGCCTCGATATGTTCTTTTGCCGCCACGTTCTCCAAATGCTCTACCATGTCGTTCACGCTGATACGGCTGAAATCATATATCTGGCACCGGCTCAAGATAGTAGGCAAAATCTTATGTTTCTCCGTGGTGGCAAGAATGAAAATGGCATGGCGGGGAGGTTCTTCCAGCGTCTTCAGGAACGCATTGAAAGCCGCCAGCGACAGCATGTGCACTTCATCGATGATGTACACCTTGTACTTGCCTACCTGGGGAGGGATACGCACCTGTTCTATAAGCGAACGGATATCCTCCACCGAATTGTTTGATGCCGCATCCAACTCGTGGATATTGTACGACCGTTGCTCGTTGAAAGCCACGCACGACTCACATTCGTTGCATGCCTCACCCTCTACCGTAGGGTGCAGGCAATTGATAGTTTTGGCAAAGATACGGGCGCACGTGGTCTTTCCTACCCCACGCGGACCGCAGAAGAGGTAGGCATGCGCCAGTTTCCGGCTGGCTATCGCATTCTTCAGTGTGGTGGTCAGTGCCCGCTGTCCTACAACGGTATCAAACGTGGCAGGACGGTACTTACGTGCTGATACGATATAATTTTCCATGATTCCATTTCTTTAAAAAAAACAGTACCCAGAGATAATACCTCACACAAAAGTACATAAAAAATCCCGTTTTTTCTTATGGGCTTGCCGCGAAATCTTTTTATCTTTGTCCGGTCATCAATCCTAATTCTCCTGTATGAACAGATTAAAAACAATATGGAATTACGTCTACCGCCACAAATATGTGATTACCGTAGGGATATTCCTGCTGATTATCGGCGTGCTGGACGATGAGAACAGCCTGATACAGCGTGTGGGGCACTGGAAGCAAATCCGCCAGCTGAACGAGGAGATAAAATATTACCGGACTCGCTACGAAGAGGACAGCAAAGCCCTGAAAGAACTGACCAACAACCCGGAAATAATGGAGAAAGTAGCACGCGAAAAATACCTGATGAAAAAGCAAAACGAAGACATCTATATCTTTGAAGAAGATTTGGACAAACGATGAGAAAGTACTATCCGATCCTTTCGGCGGCAGGTGCCGCCATGTTGCTGGCAGGTGCTGTCCTCCAAATCACCCGCCTTGAATGGGCGCCTTATCTCTATCTGGCAGGTGCCATCGTATTTGCCTACGTACAAATAGCAGACAGGTACGAAGGAAAAAACATCATTATCCTGCGCTTGCGGAGACAACAACTCATAGGAAGCGCCCTGCTGGTATTTGCAGGGGTCATGATGCTATTATGGCATCGCAACGAGTGGGTGCTTTGCCTTTCTATAGCTGCCGTGCTGGAACTGTACACAGCTTTCCGCATTCCGCAGGAAGAAGAGCGAGAAAAAGGTTGAAACGAACAATTCGGTTCACCCTCCGGCAAGATACAAATCCCCATAAACAATCCCCTACCCTGCTTAGGTTTATCCAATTACTTCCCGGGAAAACGCAGCAGTACTGTACCACACGAATGTATAGTGCACGGGAACAGTACTGCTGCATAGAGACTGGCTATTCCACAAGCGTCATTTCATCAATCAGGTTTTTGCACCCGCCAAACTTATCTACCAAAAAGAGGATATAGCGGATGTCTACAGCAATACAACGCTGGAGGTTGTCATCGAAATTGATGTCGCCCGAAAGAGATTCCCAATTACCATCAAATGCAACCCCAATCAGCTCACCATCGCCGTTCATCACCGGAGAGCCGGAATTTCCTCCCGTAATGTCGTTCGTGGTCAGGAAGCAGGTGGGCATTTCCCCGTCAGGCATGGCATAGCGACCGTAATTCTTGGCAGCATACAGCTCTTTCAGCTTTGCCGGAACCACAAACTCCGGATTGGCAGGATCTTCTTTCTCCATAACACCTTTCAGGGTAGTGTAATAATTATAATGAACACCATCCTTAGGACTGTACGACTTCACGTTGCCGTAAGTGAGGCGGATGGTAAAATTGGCATCAGGTGCTTTTGGCGTGGGGGCATACATTTCGCAAAGCCCACGCACATAAGTTTTGTGCAACAGGTCGATATCGCTGCTGGCATCCACCTGCATGTCATGCAGCTTCTTCGCAATTTCATGCTTGCTTGCGGAGTATTGCACAGCCAGGTCATTCCCAATGGCCTCTGCCGTAGGATTTTCCATAAAGGCATTGAAATTTCCTTCATTCGAGAAAATGCTGGTATCGTACAGGGCATCCACGTATGCTCCATAATCTCCCCCGAAACGAGTCCGGACGGTTTCGTAGAAAGCCGGAAGTGCCTCTTCCGTCACACTTTGTGCATAAAGCGGAATCAATGACTTTGCCACCTTACGATCCACTTCGTGGTCGTAATCCTTGTTGTGCACCTCGGCGTATGCGTCCTTCAATTGTCCGAGGATTTTTTTCACCTCCTCTTTCCGGTTCTTTTCCAACGCCTCTTTCAAGTCATTAAACAAAGCATAGGGTGCCCCGAACTCGATTCCGCGGAAGGTTTCGTTGAAATAGGTAGTCTGACTTATTATCGGCATGACTTTTGCCACATAATCATCAATTTTCCCCACTACCGATGCATAGTTGGAATCGTTCCGTTCGCCGGCAAACCGGGCAAAGCAGGCTTCCTGTTCCGCCTTCGCTTCCAGTACATGGTTGCTAATGATGGCTTTATTCATTCCGATGGAGTTTTTCCAGTAGTTACTGGACGATGCGAACTTGCTGGCATATTGGATACGTACCTTGTCACTTGCCGCCATCTCCTTCCTCAATATTTCCTGACGGGCTTCACGCACCTGGATACGGGGAGTATTGATGCCGTCCATGCGCAGCATCACTTCACTTCGCGTAAGATAACGGCTGGTACTTCCAGGGAATCCCATAATCATGGCATAATCCCCTTCCTGAAGCCCTTTCAACGAAATAGCAAGATGCTTCTTCACCTTAAGGGGGACATTATCGGCACTGTATTCCGCCGGATTGCCTTCCGCATCGGCATAAATGCGAAACATGGAGAAGTCGCCCGTATGGCGCGGCCACATCCAATTGTCCGTTTCACCTCCGAACTTACCGACAGACGAAGGAGGCGCCGCCACCATACGCACATCACTGTATGTTTTGATAAAAAACAAATAAAACCTGTTCCCTTGATAAAAAGGCAGAGTCAATGCGGAAATTCCCGGCTTGCCCTTCAAACCGCTATCTTCCAATTCCGCATCAGCAAGCCGATTTAAATATTTGGAACCAAACGACTCCGACTCGGTCACGCTGCCCGCCCTGATATCAGCCTCCACTTTATCTGTCACATCCACGATACGTTCCACAAACTTAAAAGTAAGTCCCGGTGTAGGGAGTTCGTCGGCACGGGTCTTTGCCCAGAAACCTTCGGTCAAGTAATCGTGTTCCACCGAACTGTGCTGCCGGATGGCATCGTAGCCACAATGATGGTTGGTCAGAACCAACCCATCGGGCGAAATGATTTCCCCCGTACACCCCCGTCCGAAGATACCTACGGCATCTTTCAACGCCACATGGTTAGGACTGTAGATATCCTCCACTTCCATTTTCAGTCCTTGCGCCTTCAAACGGTCGGTAAGATTCTGCTCCTGCATCAGTTGGAGAAGCCACATCCCTTCATCGGCTTTTACCGATGAAATAATCGCACATGCCAATGCGAATACCACAAATTTCAGTTTTTTCATTTTTATAATTGCAATTAAGTGTTTTTATCCTTTTTTCTTTCAACTGCCGCGCAAAGATAGCAAAAATACTTTGTATCAGCTATATTCAGTAATAATCCTCTACTAAGTTTAATTTTTGATAATTTATTTCCACGAAAAATCCAAACATTATACCTTTGCATATATGAATTGTAAAGGCTTATCGCATGTATAAATTTTTATTTCTACTTTTCTGCACCGTACTCTGTATTTCCTGTGGGAAGAGATATAAAATCGAAGGTGCATCCTCCGTGTCAAGCCTTGATGGAAAGATGCTGTTCATTAAGGTTCCTTCCGGCGACAAGCTGGTGAGCATTGACTCGGCGGAGGTAATCCACGGGCTGTTCAAGATGAAAGGGAAAGTGGACTCTACCGTTGTCGCTTCACTTTTCATGGACGAAAACTGCATCATGCCGTTGGTGATTGAAAGCGGGAAAATCAGCATCAATATCAACAATGCGGGATTTACACTTAAAGGCACTCCCTTGAACGACAGTCTCAACAGTTTCATAGTGAGACGAAATTCCCTAAGCGACAGATCGGATGAAGTGGAGCGTTTGGAGGCACGTATGATATTGGACGGGAGGACTCCCGATGAAGTGCACAAGGAAATGGAAAAACAACGTCATGCTTTGGCAACTGAAATAGACAACCTCGCCAAGTCATTCATCCAAAGCAACTATGAAAACGTGCTGGGACCTGAAGTGTTCATCATCATGTGTTACGGGATGCCTTATCCTGTGCTCACGCCGGTAATAAAGGAAATCATTGATGAAGCTCCCGCCTCGTTTACATCCAATCCGATGATCAAAGAATTTATCACGGTCGCACAAAGCAATACAGACAGACTGAAAACGGAGAGATGAAAAAAATCCTCTATCATCTCCCCGCTCCTAATTCTTTCCTAATTTATATCACGCCACTTTTTCCAATCTCTTCATTACGGAGAAAATGAACAGAGCAGCCAATAGGCAAAGCGTCATCAAGACTCCCCATACAAAATAGAGCGGAAGCTCTCCCCACAAGTCGGAAGCCAGGCGTGTGCCGTAATTACCAATGGCTGTTGCCACAAACCAACCGCCCATCATCATGCCTTTATACTTGGGAGGAGCTACCTTCGACACAAATGAAATGCCCATAGGCGACAAGAGCAACTCGGCAAACGTCAGAACCAGATATGTAGACACCAACCAGTTGGGCGACACAAATGAAGCTGTCCCCTCACTGATAGCCTGTGCCTGCTCAGCAGGGGTAGACAAGCCCACAGAAGCAAGCAGCATCAGCACATAGCCGCAGGCAGCCACCAACATGCCCAACCCGATTTTACGCGGGGCAGAAGGCTCTTTCCCCTTGCGAGCCAGTGAACTGAATATTGCCATCGAAACCGGAGTCAGGGCAACGACAAAGAAAGGATTGAACTGCTGGAAAATAGGAGCATCCACCGGAGTTGTATCCGGAAGGACAGAATAGTGGTATCCCAGAAAAACAATGGCAAGCAGGATTATGGCTCCCGAAATGAGTTTGCCCCTACTTGTCTTTGACTGGAACAGGGAGAACAAGGCATACACGATGAAAATGACTGCCACCAGGTTCCACACATTGAACATCATACTCTCCAATCCAGTAGAACTTTTCGCCGTAAACCGGTCGGCAAAGTAAGTCAGGGTCAAACCGTTCTGATGGAATGCCATCCAAAAGAATATCACCACGGCAAATACCAAGCAAAGAGCCACGATGCGTTCTTTCGTCTCACGCGGGGAAAGTTCTTCGGCTTCTGCGGAAACCGTCTTCCTGACCGTAGAATCAGATTTGACACGTCCCCCTTCCACATGGTAGAACGTACTACGGAAACCATAATAAATGGTCATCGACACAATAAGCGAAATACATGCCACGGCAAAAGCAAAATGATACGAATCACTCTTACTCACCCCCCATGCATTCTGCGCATATTTCATAATTTCCACAGCGGCCGTAGGTGCAAAAAGGGCACCGATATTGATTGCCATGTAAAAGATGCTGAATGCCGAATCGCGCTTGGAAGCGTATTCGGGAGCATCATAAAGGTTGCCTACCATAACCTGCAGGTTCCCTTTGAACAAACCGGTTCCACAACTGATTACAATTAATGCGGCAAACATCGAGATAAGCCCTATTGTACTACCTCCCATGGGCAGGGCGAGCAACACATATCCTGCAAACATGGCGATGACACCTATCGTGACCATCCGTCCATACCCGAACTTATCTGCAAGGATACCGCCGACAAACGGCAGGAAGTAAACCAAAGCCAGAAAAGTGGCATAAATATTACCTGCCATACCTGGCGACATACCGAAATTGTCCATTAAAAACAAAACGAAAATAGCCAGCATGGTGTAATAACCGAAACGTTCGCCCGTATTGGCGAGTGCCAGCGCATAAAGACCCTTAGGTTGACCTTCAAACATACATATAAATATTTTAAATTAATAATAAAAACTTGTTTCTGGACAAAGGTAGGAAAAAAAGTTTCGCTTCACAACTATTAACCGTAAAGATAACCAAATTTATACAGAAAAGTGAATGTTTTTATATTTATGCAATGAAAAAACAAATAACTACATTGCTTTTGAAAGTAAATCAATCCGAAAATTGATAAAAAGACAATATTTTACAATGACGGAAATTACACGGATGTCCAAATCTTCCCGAAATAAACTGGCATGTACCGGTATGCCGCTTCCTTTCTCAAAACAGCTTGCACACTCCGGCTCCTGTTACCCGTATCAAGTCATCGGGGGACAACTTCAACTGAAGCCCGCGCATGCCTGCACTGACATAGATAGAAGGAAAATCGCAGCAGGTTTCATGGATGTACGTAGGGAAACGCTTCTTCATTCCGACAGGCGAACAACCACCCCTGATGTATCCCGTCAGCGGAAGCAATTCCTTCACGTGAACCAAATCGCATTTCTTGTTGCCAGACACTTTCGCCGCCAGCTTCAAATCCACTTCGTGCTCACCCGGAATGACACAAACGAAATAACCCGTCCTGTCACCATGCAACACTAAGGTTTTGAACACACAATCGATATCCTCTCCCAACGAAGCAGCTACGTGCACCGCACTCAAATCATTTTCATCCACCTCGTATGGAATCAGTTCGTAAGCCACCTTTGCCTTGTCCAGCAATCGGGCAGCATTGGTCTTGTTTATCTTCATTGGTATGCAGATGGATTTATATTCCTAATTCTTGTGCCAGAAACTTTGGTGTATAGCCACGTGGGCTTCGTGCTACCTCTTCGGGCGTGCCCGTAGAAAGCACTTCACCTCCGCCTTTACCCCCCTCAGGTCCCATATCGATGATGTAATCTGCCATCTTGATGACATCAAGGTTGTGTTCGATGACGATGACCGTATTTCCTTTGTCCACCAGCCGGTTCAGTACGTTCATCAGTACGCGGATATCCTCGAAATGGAGTCCCGTGGTAGGCTCGTCCAGGATATAAAGCGTCTTTCCCGTATCCCGTTTCGACAATTCAGTGGCAAGTTTGACACGCTGGCTTTCCCCGCCCGACAAGGTAGTGGAAGGCTGCCCCAACCTGATATATCCCAAGCCGACTTCCTGAAGCACCTTGATCTTGGTCAGTATCTGGGGTACGTTTTCGAAAAACTCCACTGCACGGTTAATGGTCATGTCAAGTACATCGGCTATGGACTTCCCCTTAAAACGTACTTCCAATGTTTCGCGGTTGTAACGCTTGCCGTGGCACACTTCACACGGCACCGTCACATCGGGAAGAAAATTCATTTCGATAATCTTGTAACCATTGCCTCCACATGCCTCACACCGTCCGCCCGACACATTGAACGAAAATCGTCCGGGCTTGTACCCGCGCATTTTCGCTTCAGGAAGACTGACAAAGAGATTACGTATATCACTGAACACCCCAGTGTACGTGGCAGGATTGGAACGTGGCGTACGGCCTAACGGAGACTGGTCGACATCTACCACCTTATCTATATATTCCAACCCCTCTATCGCGTCATATTCCAAAGGATCCTGCAACGAACGGTAAAAATGTTGCGAAAGAATAGGCTGCAAAGTATCATTTACCAACGTCGACTTTCCACTACCCGAAACTCCCGTCACACATATCAATTTCCCCAATGGAAATTCCACATCCCCCCCTTTCAGGTTATTTCCCCGTGCGCCACGCAAGAAGATGGACTTACCGTTGCCTTTCCGGCGGACGGCAGGAATCTCTATCTTCATCCGCCCGTTCAGGTATTGCGAGGTCAAAGTGTGAGTCTGCAACATTTGTGCCGGGGTTCCGGAAAATACCACTTCTCCACCTAACCGTCCTGCTTTCGGTCCCATGTCCACCACATAGTCCGCAGCCAGCATCATGTCCTTGTCATGCTCCACCACGACAACCGTATTCCCCAAGTCGCGCAATTCCTTCAACGAACGGATTAGACGGATATCATCACGCTGGTGCAACCCGATACTCGGTTCATCGAGGATATACAACACATTGACCAATTGCGAACCTATCTGCGTGGCAAGCCTGATACGCTGGCTCTCCCCCCCCGAAAGACTCACGGACGACCGGTTGAGCGACAGGTAGTCCAGTCCTACATCGAGCAGGAACTTCAACCGCGCACGGATTTCCTTCAGAATCTCCGTGGCTATCAGGCGTTGCTTCTCTCCGAGAAACTGCTCCACCCCGCACATCCACGCATAAAGTTCGGTGATGTCCATTGTGGCAAGCTCGTAAATGTTCTTGTCATGGATGCGGAAGTGAAGTGCTTCCCTATTGAGCCGCGCACCTTTGCATTCGGGACACACGTCGGTTTTGGCAAACTGGTCCGCCCATTTCTGCGCCGTAGCGGACATTTCCTTTTCCTGCATCAACTGGATGTATTTCACGATTCCTTCATAGGGTACGAAATAATCTGACGAAGAATGAATAAGCGAACTTTTTATTCTCAGCCGTTCATCGGAACCATACAAGATTTCATTGACAGCATCATTTGGCAACCGGGCCACTGGAGTTTTCAATGTGGCATCATAGCGCTCCAGCAGGGCTTCGATTTGCCAGAAAATCATTACGTTCTTGTATTTCCCTAACGGGGCAATGGCTCCTTCGTACACCGACAGGGTACGGTCGGGTATCACTTTATCCACATCTATCAGGTTGACATATCCCAGCCCCTTGCAACGCGGACATGCCCCTTGTGGGGAATTGAAAGAAAAATTGTGGGGGGCAGGCTCCTTATACGACAATCCTGTGACGGGACACATCAGCCGTTTGCTGTAGTGGCGCACACTATCGGTTTGTGCGTCAAAAATCATCAGCAGACCGTTGCCTTGCTGCATTGCAGTAGCCACACTTTGTTTCAGGCGTTTCTCTTCCTTGTCATCCACCATCATTTTGTCTATCACTACCTCGATGTCGTGGTTCTTGTACCGGTCCAGCTTCATGCCATGCGTCACCTCCTTTATCTCGCCGTCCACCCGTACATAGAGATACCCTTTCCTTCGCACCTGCTCGAACAAATCTTTATAATGCCCCTTACGGGTACGCACCAACGGTGCCAGAATGTAAATCCGCTTGCCTTTGTAATCGCGCCGGATGAGGTCTATGATCTGCCCTTCGGTATACTTCACCATTTTCTCACCCGACAGGTATGAATAAGCCACACCGGCGCGTGCAAAAAGCAGACGCAAGTAATCATATACCTCGGTAGTGGTTCCCACAGTGGATCGGGGATTCTTGTTGGTGGTCTTTTGTTCAATCGAAATAACCGGACTTAATCCTGTAATTTTATCCACGTCAGGCCGTTCCATTCCCCCCAAGAAATTACGGGCATATGCCGAAAAGGTCTCAATGTAACGTCGTTGTCCCTCGGCAAAGAGAGTATCAAAAGCCAGGGAAGACTTTCCACTCCCACTCAGTCCTGTAATGACTGTCAGGCTGTTGCGGGGAATTTCCACATCTATGTCCTTCAAGTTGTGCACCCTCGCTCCCCACACACTAATTGTTTCGTTTTCTTCTTTCATCTGCCTTATCGTGATTGTACTTGCAAATTTAGACATAAATCACGATTTATACGCCGGTGTTATAAGAAAAAGTCAAGCCCGCCCTTTGATTGTGGCATAAAAACCTACTTGAACCGCGACGTGTCCACCGCTTCCCGCTTCTTCTCCTGATACCCG
>CAZAUU010000057.1:0-14382 GCA_964488405.1 uncultured Phocaeicola sp. | reverse complement strand
CCCCACCTAAAAAAACAACGGGTATGGGAAAAGGTATCCATTTTTTTATTAATTTTGCGCAGTTTTTTGGTTTCTTGTGCAAATCTTCGGTGAATTACGGAAGACTTGCAAGGCTGCAAGAGTCGCAGGCTGAAAAAACTTTTTTAAAGAAACAATAAAAAAATAAAGCATGATACACAAAGTATTGATCGCCAACCGGGGCGAAATCGCTGTGCGCGTGATGCGTTCATGCCGTGAAATGGGCATACGCACCGTTGCAGTGTTTTCGGAAGCAGACAGGACAGCGCGCCACGTACTTTATGCAGATGAAGCTTGCCTGATAGGATCGGCAGCCTCACGCGAGAGTTATTTGAATATAGACAACATTCTCATGGCAGCCAAACATCACGGAGTGGATGCCATTCATCCGGGATATGGCTTTTTGTCGGAAAATTCGGAGTTTGCACGCCGTTGCCGGGAGGAAGGAATCATCTTTATCGGTCCCGACCCGGAAACAATGGATGCGATGGGTGATAAAATCTCCGCACGCAAGCACATGATTGCCGCCGGCGTACCGGTAGTGCCGGGCACGGAACAGCCGTTGCAGAGCGTGGAAGAAGCAAAAGAGATTTGTAACCGCATCGGCTATCCGGTGATGCTGAAGGCATCGATGGGGGGAGGCGGCAAAGGCATGCGGTTGATTCACAATGAAGATGAGGTGGAAGAGGCTTACAATACCGCACGTTCCGAATCGATGGCATCATTTGGCGACGATACGGTCTACTTGGAAAAATTCGTAGAAGAGCCGCACCACATCGAGTTCCAGATATTGGGAGACAACCAAGGTAACGCCATCCACCTGTTTGAGCGCGAATGTTCCATCCAGCGCCGTAACCAGAAAATCATTGAAGAAACCCCATCCCCCTTTGTCACTCCCGAATTGCGCCAGGAAATGGGCAAAGCAGCTGTAGCAGCTGCCAAGGCTGTCCATTACAAGGGGGCGGGTACCATCGAATTCCTGGTAGACAAACACCGCAATTTTTATTTTCTTGAAATGAACACCCGCCTTCAGGTAGAACACCCCATTACGGAAGAAGTGATGGGCGTGGACCTGGTGAAGGAACAGATCCGAATCGCCAATGGGGAGCCACTCCACTATAAGCAAGAAGACCTGAAACAACGCGGGCATGCCATCGAATGCCGTATCTGTGCCGAAGACACAGAAAACAACTTCATGCCATCTCCCGGCATCGTACACCAATTAATGGAGCCCAACGGGATTGGTGTGCGCATCGACGGCTATGTGTACGAAGGTTACGAAATCCCAATCTATTATGACCCGATGATTGGCAAGCTGGTCGTATGGGCTACGACACGCCAATTCGCCATCGAACGCATGCGCCGTGTACTTTACGAATACAAAATAACCGGACTGAAGACCAACATCGCTTACCTGCGCCATATCATGAATGTGCCCGACTTTGTGGAAGGACACTACGACACGCTATTCATCCCGAAGCACCAGGAAATGCTGCGCAAATGGGCAGGGCAAAAAGAAGAAGAAACAGAAAACATTGCGATGATTGCCGCATACATCGATTACCTGATGAATCTGGAAGAGAACAAATCGGGCACAACAGACAACCGTCCAATCAGCCGCTGGCGTGAGTTTGGTTTGAAGAAAGGGGTTTTACGGATTTAAGCAGAGTAATTAAACATGGAAATACATATCGGAGACAGAGTTGCTGATGTGACTTTGGTGAGCAAAGAAGGCAACAAAGTGCAACTTACAATAGACGGAGTCCCTTATGACGTGGATATCGTAATGGCAGAAAATGGGAATTGCTCTATTTTACATGGAGGAAAATCATATAATGCCGAACTGATCCGCAAGGAAAGCGGAAAGAGTTATACGGTCAATGCGCACTACCAATCATACAATGTCGATATCATTGATTCACAGGTAAAATACCTCCGCATGCGCAAGGGATCCGATGAGAAACAACAGGACAAAATCGTATCGCCCATGCCGGGCAAGGTAGTGAAAATTCCGGTAAAAACAGGAGATACGCTGGAAGCGGGAGACATTGCCGTCGTCATCGAAGCCATGAAAATGCAAAGCAACTACAAGGTGAACGGCCCATGTGTAGTAAAAGAAATCCTGGTGAAGGAAGGCGACTCCGTGAACAGCAACCAAGTAATCATGACATTGGACGTAATTAACGAGGAAAATTAATTTAGGTGAATAGCAGTTATGACAACAGCAGAACAATATGAGGAATTTGAAAAACTGGACAAACTTGCTTCGCAAGGAGGTGGCATAGAACGGATAGAAAGACAGCATGCCAACGGGCACATGACCGCACGCGAACGCATCGACATGTTGCTCGACAAAGGTACATTTAACGAAATGGACAAGTTTGTCATCCATCATTGTACCGATTTCGGCATGGACAAGAAACATATCCCGGGCGATGGCATCGTTTGCGGATACGGGAAAATAGACGGCCGGCTGGTTTATGTCTACGCATACGATTTCACGGCATACGGAGGTACATTAAGTGTCAACGGCGCAAAGAAAATCGTAAAAATACAAGAGCTGGCACTGAAGAATGGCGCACCCGTCATTGCCCTGAACGACTCAGGAGGTGCACGCATCCAGGAAGGTGTGGGCAGCATATCGGGTTATGCTTCCATCTTCTACCAGAACACCATCGCATCCGGTGTGATTCCGCAGATTTCCGCCATCTTAGGCCCTTGTGCCGGCGGAGCCTGCTACTCGCCTGCCCTCACCGATTTTATTTTCATGGTGAAGGAAAAGAGCCACATGTTTATCACCGGACCGGACGTGGTGAAAGCGGTGACGCATGAAGAAGTCGACAAGGAAGAATTAGGAGGCGCCTATACGCACAGCAGCAAAAGCGGCGTGACCCATTTCCTTTGCGAAACGGAAGAAGAAACACTGATGAGCATCCGTGAACTGCTGGGTTTCCTGCCGTCGAACAACATGGAAGACGCGCCGGTTATCACGTGCACCGATGACATCCACCGTGCGGACGAATCGCTGATGACGGTCATTCCTGATGACCCGAACATGCCCTATGACATAAAAAACATCATCGAACCGGTGGTTGACAACCAATACTTCTTCGAGGTGATGCCCCACTTTGCCAAAAACATCGTGGTGGGATTTGCCCGCCTGGGCGGACGCCCGGTAGGCATCGTGGCAAACCAACCTGCTTACCTGGCCGGTGTGCTCGACATCGATGCATCGGACAAGGCCTCCCGCTTCATCCGCTTCTGCGACTGTTTCAATATCCCTATCATAACATTCGAAGATGTACCGGGATTCCTCCCAGGGTGTACACAGGAGCATAATGGCATCATCCGCCATGGCGCAAAAATCGTCTACGCATACGCCGAAGCCACGGTGCCCAAGATTACGGTCATCACGCGCAAGGCATACGGAGGGGCATACATCGTGATGAACAGCAAGCCGATCGGGGCAGACGTGAACTTCTCGTACCCCACGGCAGAAATTGCCGTAATGGGTGCCGAAGGTGCCGTAAACATCCTTTACCGCAAATCGACCCCCGAAGAAAAGGCAAAAGCCATCGAAGAATACAAAGAAAAATTCTCAAACCCGTACCGTGCGGCAGAACAAGGGTACATCGATGAAATCATACTCCCGAAAGATACCCGTTTCAAGCTGATTCAGGCGTTGGACATGACCCAGAACAAAAGTCAAAGCAATCCGCCGAAAAAGCACGGCAACATGCCGCTATAATAGATAAAGAGTGCAAGAAACAACACGGAAGCGCAGCATTTGTTTTTGATTTGGAAACAGATGCTGCGCTTCCGTGTCTGCCTGTTTGGAGGCAATTACAATTTCACCGTCAGTTCCCGTCCCGAATAACTCACTTTCTTATCGGCTTTCACGATAACGGTTTCTGCCGCCTGCTTGCCGGGTTCCATCACGGTTATACTGAAATTGCGGCGTTTCAGCATCCCGGGATATTCGCCCTTACGGTCTGATATGGTAAGCGTGCGGGTAGCATCGTCCCAAGAGAAACGGATGGTAGAGAACATACCCTTTTCGTAATTGTAATTATCGGTTTCGTCTTCATACAGAGTGAATTCACCATCTGCTCCCGGATAAATGCAAAGGTCGAGGTTGTCCCATTTCTTTTCCGAAACATACTGCACCTTCGGACCCAGCGGAAGAATGCTCCCTGCCTTTACGTAAAGCGGAAGGATATCTATCGGACACGAACGGCTTATTTCCCGTCCACCTTCGAAGGTTTCGTTGGTCCAGAAGTCAATCCATTTCGTCCCTTCCGGCAAATAAACTTCCACGGGAGCAGAAGCCTTGGCAACATCGGGCACAATAGCCACACCTTTATTGTCTTCCGTTTTCTTCGTGTAAAGCGGTTTGGTGACAGGACATACCAAAATGTTCTTGCCGAACAGGTACTCGTTGTCAAGCAGAATTGCCTTGCGGTCGTTTGCAAAATCCATCACGAGCGGACGCATCAGGGTACCGTCTTCCTGCACCACCGCACCATCGAGGCTATATATATAAGGCAAGAGCCGATAACGCAACTCGATGAAACGTTTCTGCACATCGTATGCCCAGTCGCCCTCCTTACCGAAGAGCCATATCTCGTTCATCATGGGCGAAGAGCAATGGTTGCGCATCAACGGCATAAAGCACCCCCACTGGAACCAGCGTGCATGCAATTCCTGATAAGCCACATTGGTGCAATCGTTGTCGTATTCCCAACCGAAGAAACCACCCAAATCGTTGTTCCAGAAAGGTATGCCGCAAAGCGTGAAGTTCAATCCGGCAGGAATCTGCCGACGCAACACATCCCAGCTGGACACGATATCACCGCTCCAGCTTAAAGCCCCGTAACGTTGCTGGCCGAAATAGCCCGAACGTGTCATCTGAAACACACGCTTCCCGTCAGACACGGCACGTTGGTGTTCATAAATACCCCGGTTGTGTACCAGCGGGAAAGCATTATGGACCGAGCGGAACGAACCATCGGCTGTCATCAGGTCGAAGTCGCTGTCCTTCGGGTTCAAATGGTCCGGTTCGGTCGAATCAGTCCACCACGCATCAATGTCCATCTGGTGCAGATGGCTGAGGTAACGCCAATAGAGGTCGCGTGCCTCTTTGTTGAACGGGTCATACGGATACGTTCCCGATTCGGGCGGCCAGGTTTCGAATTTCAGCAAGGCATCCATTTTATTCAGTTCCCTGAACTGGTCGGTCCACGGCCCGAAACTCGCCCACACCGAAATCATCAAATGGGCATTGTTCTTATGCACGTAGTCTACCATTTCCTCGGGACTCTTGATACGCGGTGCCGGATATTGGGCATCCGGGTCTTCCCCATTGGGCAGATAACGCATTGCCTCAGGGTCGCCCATCTTGTTGATGTAACGCGGGTTCATGAATTTCATGGCATTCCAGTTCGAGTCACATCCCCAATATTGCCAATCCTGTACAATACCATCGAGCGGGATTTCCAGCTTGCGGTAACGATCGAGCACGCCACACAATTCATCGGGACTTTTATAACGCTCGCGGCATTGCCAGTATCCCATCGTCCATAAAGGGAACATCGTGGCTTTCCCTGTCAAATCGCGGATGCAGGCAATAACCCCGTCTTGCGTCCCATCGCGATAAAGGAAATAATAATCCGAGCAATGGCCCACCTGCGAAGAGAACGAAGTCTCATAAGGCGTATCGCTGAACTGCGAGATACCCGGATTATCCCAATACACGCCATAACCTTTCTCTGAAGTAAAATAAGGAATACAGATATTCGTATTGCCGTTCGACAAGTGGACCTGTTGGTTGCGATGGTTCATCGCTCCGCTTTGCCGTTGTCCTAACCCATATATGACTTCTTCGGGCTGGAGAATAAACGACTGGCTGACGGTGTAGGCATCCTCTTCCACATCCTTTCGGGGAATGAAATTGGTACCCATCACCTTTTCAGCAAACAGGGTTTCCCCTTTTGCATCGGTGTATGACACTGTTCCGGTAGCGATATCGAGCGTGACAGACATGTTGGCAGTAGCCATCCGCACTTCATTCCCGTTTTGTGCATAGGCGATATCCACTTTTTCAGGAGTCTTGATAACCGGATAACTCTTCTTTTCGGGCATGTCTGCCGAAGGATATTTCACAACACGCACAATCGAAGGCGCATAGAAAATCACTTCACCGTTGAGTACAGGCGAAGCGGTCTGGAACTTCGCCCCATTGGCTGTCTTCTCGTAAACCTGTGCCCATGTTGCCATACATGATGCCCATGCGGCAAATAAAATCAGATTCCGTTTCTTCATAAGATTAATGTTTAGTTACTAAAGTTTACCATTGAAAGGGTGTTTCTTCTTTCCGCGAAAATGATTATTTTTAAGTTACCACACTTGAAATAATTATGTATTCGACAGATATGGAAAGACACAGTGGCAAGTTATGGAAAAAATCTTGAACCGGCAAGAAAGAAAACGAAAATTATTATTTACATGAGATATGTGAAGACTATGTGAAGACAGATTGCCAATGGCGGATGCCTGAAAGAGCTTTGTTACAATCTCAAGATCATCCTTGCTGATGACGGATACCGGGGAGAAGTGGCTAACAAAATCAAGAAGGCTTTCGGATACATGCTTGAAGTCATTGTAAGCGGTGACAAGTCAAACGGATTTAAACCAATAAGTAAGAGATGGGTCGTGGAACAGACTTTTTCTTGGTTCGACAATTAATAAAAAAGACTCTGCCGAAACTACGAAGTCACGTTAGATTCGGCAGAGGAGATGGTCAAACTTGCTGCTATTAGAATGCTGCTAAAAAAATTTAAACAGGTTCTAAATTCCTACTCTTTTCCCTGTTGCAAAGGATCGGGTGTATCCAAACCCCGGTTCTGGAGCAGCCACTTGATGTCGGGAGCCTTGCCGCGGAAGTTGATGTACATATCCATCGCGTCATCGATGCCGCCCGGAGTAAGCACATACTTACGGAACTTGTCTGCCACTTCGGGGTCGAACAGGTTTCCGCTCTCCACGTAAGCACCGAAAGCATCACAATCCAATACTTCCGCCCAAATGTAGCTGTAATATCCGGCAGTATAACCTCCGCCCATCGTATGGTTGAAATACGTGGAACGATAGCGCGAAGGAATCTGTTTCGGCAGGCCGCGCTTGCCCAAGACATCAGCTTCGAACTCCATCACATCCATATCAGCAGGTACCGACTTCAGCGTGTGGAAATCCATATCGAGCAACGAGGCGGCAAGGTATTCCACCGTAGCAAAGCCCTGACCATACTTGCAGCTCTTCTCGTATTTCTCCACCAGCTCAGCAGGGATGGTTTCGCCCGTCTTGTAATGTTTTGCATATACATTCAGCATTTCGGGTTCGAATGTGAAATGTTCGTCTATTTGTGAAGGAAGCTCCACAAAATCACGAGGCACACTACCCACGCCCGAATAACGCACATCGCGGAAAAGACTGTGCAACCCATGTCCGAACTCGTGGAAGAGCGTTGTAGCCTCATCAGGGCTCAACAGGGCAGGTTCGCCGGCGGAGGGCTTGGTAAAGTTGCATACGATAGTCACGACAGGCACCACCTTGTTCCCATGCTCGTCATACGACTGGGGACGATAGCCTCCGCACCAAGCACCGCCCCGCTTACTGGTACGCGGGAAAAAGTCGAAATACAGGATACCCAGCGGTTTGCCGTCCTTGTCGATGCACTCGAACACCTGTGCGTCGGGATGGGGCTTCGGCATATATTCCAACTGACGGAAAGTAATCCCATACAGGCGTTTCGCCATATAGAAAGCCCCCTCGCGCACCTGGTTCAACTCCAGGTACGGACGGATTTCGTTTTCGTCCATATCGTATTTGTGCTTCTTCGCCTTCTCGAAATAGTAACGCCAGTCCCATCCTTCCGGCTCGAAGTCCTTACCCTCACGTTTGATTTCCGCCTTGATATCTGCCAATTCCTCGTTTGCTTTGGCAAGGGCCGGTGTCCAGAGCTTATCAAGCAACTCGTAAACGTTCTGTTCGTTCTTTGCCATCCGGTCTTCCAAAGCCATCGAAGCATAATCTTCATACCCCATCAATTTGGCTTTCTCTAAGCGGGCAGTTATCAGTTCGCGCACCACTTCCTTATTGTCCGCATCATTTCCGTTGTTCCCTCTGTTGATATATGCCTTGTAGATGCGCTCGCGCAGGTCGCGGTTATCAGCATACTGCAGGAAAGGCATCACACTGGGATTATGCAAGGTGAACACCCACTTGCCTTCCTCCCCCATGCCTTTGGCGGTTTCGGCAGCCTGGGCTATCAGGCTGGCAGGTAAGCCACTCAGGTCCTTCTCGTCTGAAATAACCAGCTTGAAGGCATTGGTTTCTTTCAGCATATTCTGCCCGAACGTAAGCTGGAGCATTGAGATTTTCTTATTCAGTTCCCTGAGTTTCTGCTGGTTGGCATCGTCCAGGTTGGCACCGTTCTGCACGAAGTTCTTGTACGTATTCTCCAGCAATTTCATCTGTTCTTTGTCCAAACCGAATTTCTCACGGTTCTCATACACTTCCTTCACACGTGCGAACAGCCGCTTGTCCAGCGAAATGTCATCCCGGTGGGCAGAAAGAAATGGGGACATCTCTTGGATCAATGCCTGCATCTCGGCATTGGTATTACAACTGTTCTGACCGCCAAACACCATCTGCACCCGGCGCAACATGGCACCGCTCCGGTCGAGTGCCACAATGGTATTCTCGAAATCGGGCACTGACCGTTGGTTCACAATCACATTTATCTCCTGTTTCTGTTCTTCCATCCCCTTCAAGAAACCTTCACGGTAATCTTCGATAGTAATTTGTTCGAAGGGTGGCACCCCGTATGGCGTGTTAAACTCGCCCAAGAACGGATTGGTATGCCCTGCCGTTTCCTGTCCGTAAGCCGCCACGCCTGCAGTAAAGCACGCGGCAAACACCAGACTTTTGCAAACATCAATCTTCATAATTCTATTATTTTTATAATTTCACATGCAAAAATATAGAAAAATACAACAACACAAATAAAATAGTAAGAAAAAATTCGATTTTACAGATATTCTGTTCTCCACGAAAACATTCTATGCCTTTGCACCGATGCCTTGGCTATTTCTCGAAAATCCTGTCTTTTGCCCCGGCGGTAGAAGGAACACCTGCACGTCCACCCAAGTTACAGTTTTTCATGATAATGTCTTCGGTATTGGTAAAACTGAGTCCGATGCGTGCCTCTTCCACATCAACATTCTCGAAGCGGACATTGTAGATGGTTTTGGCTTGCGTGCCCTGCAATACCAATGCAGCCGACGATGCTTTCCGGCAAGTGACGTCCTTCACACAGATGTCGTGCACCTCGGTAAAATGCGTACTGTCCGTTCCTTCACCAGCATACATTGAAGTGACATAAAAGAGGTCTTCCACCTCGTCAAACCGGCAGTTGTTGACATAGATGTCGCTGATAAAGCCACCACGTTCGGGGTTAGTCTTGATGTAAATACCCCGTTTACAGTATCCTCCGTAGGTACAATCTTCCACAAATATGTTCCGGATACCCGATGACATCTCGCTTCCCAAGACCACGCCATGCAGTCCCTTGAACCGGCAATTGCGGATGATGATGTTTTCCGAAGGACGGGCAGTGTTCCAACCATCGTTGTCACGTCCGCACTTGATTGCCACATTGTCATCACCGTTATTGAACTCGATGTCCTCTATCAGCATATTCCGAGTATACTCCGGGTCAATACCGTCGTTGTTCACCAGCTTAGCATCGTAACGCAACCCACGGCAGATAATGTTCTCCGATTTCAACAAATGCACACACCAGAAAGGGGAATTGGTGATGTACACGCCTTCGAGCGTGATATTGCGGCAACCGAAGAATTGGATGAGCTGCGGGCGCAAGTAGTATCCCTCACCGAAATTACGCTCCTCCACCGGTGTCTCGTTATGGTTCATTTCGCGACTCAGGCGTTGTCCTTCCCTTTGCCGGCTTTTCCAAGTGGCAAAAGAACTCCCGGCATTTCCGTCTATCGTACCTTTTCCCACAATCGATACGTTTTCCAGCTGGTAACCGTAGATGAAGGGACTGTAGTTTTGTATGAATGTGCCCTCCCAAGAGGTCTTTACCAGCGGCAGGTAATGCTGCGGGTCGGGCGAGAACTTCAGTATGGCACCTTCCCGCAAGTCCAGGCACACGTTGCTGACAAAATGGATAGGTCCGTCCAGCAGATATTCGCCTGCCGGCACCACAATGCGTGCCCCGCCTTGTCCGGCTGCATGTTCCATCGCTTTTTCGAATGCCGGCCTGCAATCTTCCTTTCCATCCCCTTTCGCGCCAAACGAAAGGATAGACAGTTCTTTTTCGGGTATTACAGCCCCCGTAATCTGTGAAAGGATCGAATCGCGTTTCCGGATTCTCATCTCATCGAAGGTATCCGCTGTACAGGGCATAAAGGGGAAAAACGCAAGCAACAGTATTTGCAGGTATGTTTTCATAAAAGTGGAATTATCTCATTTCGGCCTTGACAATTTCGCCAATATACATGGTGTACTGCTTCGAAGAATCTACAGACTGGTTCAACGACTTCAGCTCGTCAGCAGTCATCTTTTGCGCCATGGCTTTCTTGCAGGTAAGCACTATCGCGGCTTCATCGGCCTGCCCGATGTAGAACGAAACCTTGTATGTCGTGCTTTCTTCTACCAATGCAATGGCTGCCATACGGCTTTGGTCGAGCAGGATATACGCTACATCCTTGCCGAACATGCTCCCGAACCCACTCCAATCTTCCGCCTTGAGGGTGATGCTTTCATCATTCGCTCCGGTCAACAAGATACGCCCTTGGGCAACCATTTCGGTCAAGTTTGCGGGCAGTTGCCCAATGCCGACCTCCTTCAGTTCGCCGGTAAAGGCACGAACCGGATCAGGCTGTTGTAATACGGCACCTGTCGTGTTGAGCATCTGCTGCCCCAACACATCGGTTGCCTCCTGGAAAAGCCGGTCTTTCAGGTCGATGGTTCCACGCCTGAACTTGCCGCAAATCGGGGCGAGTTTGGTCTGTTTTTTGTTCAAGGCCATTTCATCGGTAATCCATTCTTCCGCCGTATATTTTTTGCCTCCGTTGCGTGACTCGTCATACCAATAGCGAATACGGGTCATGGTAAGGTTGCATGCACCTTCTTCCACATAAATCAGGAACTGGTAATAGATGCGTGTACGGTCCAGCGAGAGGGCTGAAGACGAGAATACCACGTATTCTTCGGCCGAAACGGCAATTTCGCCTTCTTCCTCATTGGTATATGCCACGAAGCTGTTCAGTTTCCCATCGGGTTTGAAACGGTTCTGCGCCCATGTGAGCAGTTGGTCGTAGATAGTTGATTTCGACATGCCAGATGCCTTGATTTCCTTGCTGAAAGTGACTTTACCGTCAGTAAGGGTTATGGCTCCTGCCAGATACTTAGACTCTGAACTGTCATTTTTATCCTTGCCCATACCCGCTGCAGGCAAACATATCAAAAGGATAAGCAATAGTTTTTTCATGACAAAATAGTTTGAATGTTCTTATGAAAAGCAAATATAGGAAGAAAACAGAAAAAGCACCGTCTTTTCAACCTAAATAATGTGAATCAGTCTCGGCAAAACACAAGGCACGGAAACGCTCCGGGAATCCCTGCGTTTCCGTGCCTTTATTCATGAATCCTTAATTCTTATCGTGCACGGGCATTTTATCAATCCGCTTCTGATGACGTCCTCCTTCAAATTTGGTGTTGAAGAACTCGGTCATGATGCGATCCGCCATTGCCGTGTTGATGAATCGGCCGGGCATTACCAACACATTGGCATCGTTGTGGCAGCGTGCCAGATGTGCAATTTCGGGTATCCAGCAGAGTGCGGCACGTATGCCCTGGTGCTTGTTCAGCGTCATGCTGATGCCTTCCCCACTCCCGCAGACGGCTATGCCCGGATAGCATTCGCCCGCCTCAACAGCACGTGCCAACGGATGCGCGTAATCCGAATAATCGCAACTATCGGTACTGTAGGTCCCGAAATCTTTGCACTCCAATCCTTTTGCTTCAAGCCACTGCTTGACGTATTGCTTCAGATCGAATCCGGCATGGTCGGAAGCCAATCCTATCGGTTTCATATCAGAACATGGCTTTTACCTGGTTGTACACGTTTTCGGCGGTGAATCCCAGCTTCTCGTCCAACACCTTGTACGGTGCCGAAAAACCAAACGACTCCAATCCCCAAATTTTACCGTTGTTGCCTACCAGCCCAAGCAGGTTTACCGGCAGTCCGGCTGTCAATCCGAATATCTTCGCTCCTTCCGGGATGACACTTTCCTGATATTCCTTATCCTGGCTACGGAACAGGCCTTCCGAAGGTACAGACACGATACGTACCTTGACACCGTCTTTGCGGAGCAACTCGGCACCTGCCACCAATGTGGACACTTCCGATCCCGAAGCCAGCAGGATCACGTCCGGATTCTCGTCAGAACCCGCCACGATATACGCACCTTTGGCTGTCTGCGCATAGTCATTACCGACAGGCAGGTTGGCAATGTTCTGACGTGACAAGATCAATGCGGTAGGAGTAGCCGTGTTTTCCATGGCCAACTTCCATGCCTGTGTAGTCTCTTCCGCATCTGCCGGCCGCAACACCAGCATCGAGTTATGCCCCTTATGGTTTTTCAATTTTTCCATCAAGCGGATTTGTGCTTCCTGTTCCACCGGTTCGTGGGTAGGACCGTCTTCACCTACCCGGAAAGCATCGTGTGTCCAGATAAACTTCACCGGATTTTCCATCAGGGCCGCCATACGCACGGCGGGTTTCATATAGTCGGAGAACACGAAGAAAGTACCACATGCCGGAATAACACCGCCGTGCAGTGCCATGCCGATGCAGCAGCAGGCCATAGTCAGTTCGGATACGCCTGCCTGGAAGAAAGCTCCGCTGAAGTCGCCTTTTTCAAAGGCATGGGTCTTCTTCAGGAACCCGTCTGTCTTGTCGGAATTGGAAAGGTCGGCCGATGCACAAATCATGTTTTCCACCTGCACCGCCAATGCCCCCAATACCGTTGCCGATGCAGCACGTGTAGCGGATCCAGCTTTCTGTTCGATGGCTGTCCAATCCACTTTCGGAGCCTCATTGGAGAACCAAAGTTCCATTTTTGCCGCCTGCTCCGGGTTTGCCTTTGCCCATTCGGCCTTGGCTGCATAGCATCCGCTTACAATGTCTTTCAACTCTTCGCGGCGTTTTGCATAAAGTTCTGCCACATCAGGGAATATCTGGAAAGGTTCTGTGGGGTCTCCTCCCAAATTTTTGATTGTATTTATGTAAGCATCACCTCCCAACGGTGCGCCGTGGGTAGCACAGTTGTTCTCGTAACTGCTGTTGTCGGCTTTACGCGCACCTTTTCCCATGATGGTCTTTCCGATAATCAGGGTCGGCTGCCCGGTCACTGCCTTGGCTTCAGCCAGGGCAGCGCGGATTTCGTCCGCATCGTTCCCATTGATAGTAATCACTTTCCACCCCCAAGACTCGTACTTCTTGGCGGTGTCTTCGTCGGTCACACTTTTGCAGTCCGTAGAAAGCTGGATTTCGTTTGAGTCGTAAAACATGATGAGGTTGTCCAGCCCCAAGTGTCCGGCAATACGACCTGCACCCTGGGAAATTTCTTCCTGCACACCGCCATCGGAGATGTATGCATAGATGGTTTGGCCCATCACATCGCCCAGGCGGGCTTTCAAGAACTTGGCGGCAATGGCCGCTCCTACGGCAAACGTATGTCCTTGCCCCAGCGGACCGGATGTATTCTCGATACCCCTCACGACATCCACTTCCGGATGTCCCGGTGTGGGGCTTTCCCATTGGCGGAACTGTTTCAGTTCGTCCATGGTAAACTTGCCTGCCAATGCCAAGACTGAATACAGCATCGGCGACATGTGCCCCGGATCGAGGAAAAAGCGATCCCTGCCTTCCCAACGGGGGTTCTCAGGGTCGTACACCAAAAACTCGGAGAAAAGTACATTTACAAAGTCTGCACCTCCCATTGCGCCCCCCGGATGACCGGATTTTGCTTTCTCTACCATTGAAGCAGCCAAGATACGGATGTTGTCGGCTGCCCGGTTCATTAATTCTTTACTGGTTTTCATACTGGATATGATTAGTTGGATATGATTTAGTTTGCGCAAATATAGGAAAACTCGCCCAAATACGAATGAAATTCGGAGGAATAATCAGGGCAAACACATTTAATTTTTCAGGATTTTCCAAAGAGAAGATGTTGCCCAACCCGACTTTAACGCCTTCTCTTTATACCGGAC
>CAZAUU010000056.1:0-14454 GCA_964488405.1 uncultured Phocaeicola sp. | reverse complement strand
TGCATTTCCTGACAAAACCCAAAAAAGGTTTGGATTATCCGTTAATTTTCAACAGATTATATACGGGTTCAGGATAAGAAAAACAAATCAGGAAGTTGGTAATCTGAATATCCCAATTTGAATATCCCAATTTATATACCACTCCCTACTCTACAATCATCACCCAACCATACGGATCAGGTTCATCGCCATATTGAATGGCACGCAGCTTGTGGTACAGCTTTTCACTGACAGGTCCCGGCTTCCCGTCTTTCGAAATGACATACGACTTATTATTCTCCAAATCATCAATACGCCCTATCGGGCTGATGACAGCCGCTGTTCCGCATGCCCCTGCTTCCTCGAATGTTTCCAGCTCTTCTTCAAGTATGGGACGACGTTCCACTTTCATGCCCATATCTTTGGCAAGCTGCATCAAGCTCTTATTGGTGATGGAGGGTAGGATGGAGGTTGACAGCGGGGTGACATACGTATTGTCCTTGATACCGAAGAAATTGGCAGCCCCGCATTCATCAATGTATCTCTTCTCCTTGGCATCGAGGTAGAACTCGCAGGAATAGCCTAAATCGTGGGCTTTCTTGTTGGCACGGAGGCTGGCCGCATAATTACCTCCAACTTTATAAGTACCTGTACCTAACGGTGCCGCACGGTCGAACTCCCGGATAATGACATACGGGTTTGTTGCAAAACCGCCTTTAAAATAGGGACCTACAGGAGTAACGAAGATGATAAACAAATACTCATCGGAAGGATGGACACCTACCTGTGCCCCCGTCCCGATCAGCAACGGACGGATATACAAGGAAGCACCGCTTTCATAAGGCGGGATAAACCGTTCATTCGCCTTAACCACCTTGCGTACAGCCTCACAAAACCTTTCTGTGGAAAATTCGGGCATCAGGATACCACGGCATGTGCTTTGCAAGCGTTCGGCATTCGCTTCCGGACGGAACACCCGGATCCTGCCATCCTTACCCCGATATGCTTTCAGTCCTTCAAACGCTTCCTGCCCGTAGTGCAGACAGGTAGCTGCCATGTGAATGTGGAGTGTTTCTTCTGAACACAATTCCAATTCTCCCCATTTGCCATTGCGATAATAGCAACGTACATTGTAATCTGTCTTCATATATCCGAATGACAGATTGGCCCAATCTATTTCTTGCATGTGAATATATGTTTTTTTAATTGTTACAATTCCTTACCAATATTGCAACAAATGTAAGATTTATAATTACAAAATCCAATTTAATCTGTACTTTTTTCCTCTTTCCCGTCATCGCCGAGCATCTTTTTTATCTCGGTATCTGCCTTATACAGTTTTTCACGGCAATATTTTATCAGACGTTGCGCCTCCTTCAGCCGATCGCCCAATTCATCTATGTCCAATTCATTACCTTCTATCTGTGCCACAATCGCTTCCAAGCGTTTCATGGCCTCGGTGTATGTTTCTTTCTTTGCTGCCATACCTCTTTTTTTATTTTATAATACCTTGCTTTTAAATTCTCCTTTTGCCACCCGTGTCACCACTTCGTCTCCCGCCTGAAGCTGCGAGGCATCAACTACTACCCTTCCGTCCTTCAACGTGATGCTATATCCCCGCTGTAACAACAATTCCGGAGAAGCAGACTTCACCTGCTGTTCCAGAAGGCAAAGGTGCTGACATTCACGCTGCAAGAGTGATCGCAAGGCTACCTCCACCCTTTTTCCCAATTGCAGACGGAAAGTTTCCTTCACCATCCGTGTCTGCCATGCCATATGGACACGTTTCAACAAACGTTCTTGCCGGAAACCTTCCTGCTGTAGACAAATTTGCACTTGGACGGGGATACGCGACACCCACCGTTCCAACCGTTCTTTTTGCCGATCGACCCATATAGGCACATCCTGATAAAAGAACGAAGCATATTGCTCCAACCGGTCTGCCGTCTGACGCAAATGATTGATGAGGAACTCGGCTGCCGCTGTCGGGGTTTTTACACGGGTATGCGCCACCATGTCAATCACCGTATCATCCCTTTCGTGGCCAATCCCTGTAACAATAGGCAAAGGAAACTGTGCGCAATTCGTGGCAAGCTCGTATGTATCGAAACCCGACAAATCCGATGTAGCCCCTCCTCCACGGATAATTACCACCACGTCCCAATGGTCACCCTCGGCATTTATCCGATCCAAGGCACGGATGACAGACCTCTCTACCTGGTCGCCTTGCATAACGGCAGGAAAAAGACGGATATAAAATACGAAACCGAAAGCGTTATGTTCCAACTGGTCGCAAAAATCTCCATAACCAGCCGCCGTGGGCGATGATATCACGGCAATGCGTTGTGTCAGTTCAGGCAACTCCAGTTCCTTATTCAATGTAAGCACTCCTTCCTCTTCCAAGCGCCGCAGGATTTCCTTACGTCTCCGTACCATATCCCCCAATGTATAAGCTGGGTCAATATCGACCACTGTGAGCGAATATCCGTAAAGCTCGTGAAAATCCACTGTCACCTTGACCAGCACTTTCAGTCCTGCCACAAACTCCTGCCCCGTTTCTTTCTCGAACAAAGGCTTCAGCCTGCCATACACATTGCTCCAGATGATACCGCGTGCCTTGGCAAGCAAAGCATTGCTTTTCGGATCCTTCTGCACAAACTCCAAGTAGCAATGTCCCGAATAACCGGCATGCACATCGCCCAGTTCTGCCTGCACCCAATAGGCATCCGGCATGCATATATGCATGCCTTGGCGGACCATGGCGTTCAATTCATAAAGGGACAAAGGGGCATATTCCATAAGATTCCTACATTTTCGTATCGCAAATATACGGAAAGTTTTTCCCCATACAAGAAAATTGACTACCTTCGCAGCCGATTTAACCGTAAAAGGAGTTTTATGTTACAAAAAGGAAATGCCACCGAGTTAGGCTTTCTGCCTATCGGCAAATTATTGATGCAATATGCCATTCCGGCCATTATCGCCATGACAGCATCATCACTTTATAACATGATAGACAGTATCTATATCGGTCATGGCATGGGGGCTATGGCGATATCGGGGCTTGCCATCACATTCCCGCTGATGAACCTCGCCGCCGCCTTCGGTTCACTGGTCGGAGTCGGAGCTTCTACCTTGGTTTCGGTCAAATTAGGACAAAAGGACTATGCCACCGCCCAGCTGATCCTGGGCAATGTTGTGTCGCTGAACATCATCATTGGCATCGCCTTCACCATCATCACCATGATATTCCTCGACCCGATTCTGTACTTTTTCGGTGCCAGCAAGGAAACTTTGCCCTACGCACACGACTACATGGTTGTCATCCTGACAGGAAACGTGATTACCCACATGTACTTAGGACTGAACTCCGTGCTCCGCTCGGCGGGCTACCCGCAAAAGGCGATGTTCGCTACAATCACAACCGTAATTATAAACACCGTCCTCGCCCCGCTTTTCATTTACGTGTTCCACATGGGCATACGCGGAGCCGCTTTTGCCACTGTATTGGCACAGATGATTGCTTTGGCCTGGCTGATCAAACTGTTCTGCAACAAGAACGAGCCGCTAAGCCTGCGATGGGGCATCTACAAGCTGAAAAGCAAACTGGTAAAAAACATTATCGGCATCGGGCTGGCTCCTTTCTTCATGAACGTAGCAGCCTGTATGATTGTAATCCTTATCAACAAGCAACTGAAGCTCTACGATGGTGACCTGGCCATAGGTGCCTTCGGCATTGTCAACCGCATCACGTTCCTTTTCGTGATGATTGTCATGGGACTGAACCAAGGCATGCAACCCATTGCCGGCTACAATTATGGTGCCCGCCAATACCAACGTGTGGACAAGGTCATGAAAATCACCATCATTGCCGCTACCATTGTGACCACCACGGGGTTTCTTATAGGTGAATTCCTGCCCGAACTGACTGTAACTGCTTTCACTACCGACCGGACCTTGATAGAAATGTCGGCACGTGGTATGCGCCTCATCGTGTTATTCTACCCCGCCATCGGTTTCCAAATGGTGACGTCCAATTTTTTCCAAAGTATCGGTATGGCAAGAAAAGCCATTATCCTGTCACTGTGTCGTCAAGTATTGATTCTGATTCCGCTACTGGTGATACTGCCCCTATTTTGGGGATCCGACGGGGTATGGCTCAGTATGCCCATCTCAGACTGCGTAGCCTGCATTATTGCCGCCATCATGCTGCACAGGTTCAGACATAAGATACAAATCAAGCAAGGCCAGGCATCATAATACAGGTAAACCGGTGCGGATTTGCAGAAGATTCAAAAAAAATATTTCGACTTTCCGATTTTTTGTCTACATTTGCTTGAGATACGATAAAGCACAAGTGTTATGAACGATTATTTTGTCATTAATCTGGGCAGACAGTTAGGTAGCGGAGGCAGGGAAATCGGCGAAAGGTTAGCCAAAGATTTAGGCATTGCCTTCTATGACAAAGAACTGATTAACTTAGCATCGCAAGAAAGCGGGTTGTGCAGGGAGTTTTTTGAGAAAGCGGACGAAAAAGCCTCGCGAAACTTGATGGGAGGACTGTTCGGTACCCGCTTCCCATTTGTCACCGAAGGTGCGTATCCATACAATTCCTATTTGAGCAACGACTCACTGTTCAAGATACAAAGCGATGTCATCCGCCAGCTTGCCGAAAAGCAATCGTGCCTGTTTGTGGGACGATGTGCCGACTATATCCTGCGTGACCATCCGCGTTGCGCCAATGTATTCATATCCGCCTCCCCGCAAGCCCGTATCGAACGGCTGATGAAACTGCACAACATCAGTGCCGAAAAAGCGGAAGAATTGATGGTGAAGGCAGACAAGAAACGCTCTTCCTATTACAACTATTACAGCTACAACACATGGGGAGCTGCCGCAACATACCACCTCTGTATCGATTCGTCGGTATTGGGTATCGAAAAGACGGCAGAATTCATCAAATGGTTCGTAAAGCAAAAGTTACAACTCCCCTGACAGATGACCTGCATAGGACTCCTATCGGACACACACGGCTATTGGGATGAGCGTTACCTGAAGTACTTCGAACCATGCGATGAAATATGGCACGCAGGGGATATCGGTTCCATAGAAATCATACAACGGCTGGAGGCATTCCGCCCATTGCGGGCGGTGTATGGCAACATCGATGGACAAGTTATCCGGAAACTCTTTCCCGAAATAAACCGTTTCACCCTTGACGGGGCTGATGTGCTGATGAAACACATTGGAGGTTATCCGGGGAGATACGATGCTTCTGTGCACCACATTTTGTCTGCATGCCCTCCCAAGCTGTTCATCAGCGGACATTCGCATATCTTGAAAGTCCAATATGACCCAAAGCTGAAACTGCTCCACATCAATCCCGGAGCCGCCGGCAAATACGGGTTCCATCTTGTCCGCACCCTGATACGCTTCCGTATAGACCAAGGAAACTTCTCCGACATGGAGGTAATAGAATTAAACGAAACCACCCATTGACCGGATATACATATTATCAAGTATTCCACATGTAGCACACCCCTTGGGCAGTGTCTTCACTTCCCAATCCTGCACCTCAACATAAAAGTGTACCTCACTCAAGCTTCACCTTGTCTGCAGCCAAGTCGACGTGCAATCATGTAATCATTATCCTCGTCAATAAGTCTTTATATCCATGACGTGTCGCCCGGCTTCTTTCGACGGCACGTAAACAACGCCTTCGCCTTTCGCATAATTCTTTGCTACGTCTGTCATTCTGAAATCAAGCTTATGCAAAATCTACAATACAATTGTTCTCAATACTTACTGCCTGCACCTGTTTCCAAACGCGGATTGGCATGAATTCAATGCAGATTTGGATAAGAATCCACACTGATCCACGTTTGGTATTTGTCATTGCGCCAGCAAATACTCCTTGAACGAAATGAAATCTTTCGGCAGGGGCACACTCTGCTTGATACCCCGCATGAAAGCCTGCAATTTCTCTGGAATCCCGACTTCCACACCGATAATGCTTTCTACCGTCTGCAGGAACTTTGCCGGATGTGCCGTTTCCAGAAAAACCCCCGTCTCGCCCTGCTGAAGGCCTTCTTCCAAAGCACGATACCCACACGCCCCGTGTGGATCAAGCAAATACCCGGTTTCTTCATAAACCCTGCGTACAGTTTCCCGAATCTGTGCATCAGTATATGTTGCGCCACTGATTTCTGCACAGATAGCTTCATGGTTTCCCCCGTACAAATCAAGGATACGCGCAAAATTGCTGGGGTCACCCACATCCATGGCATTGGCAATTGTAGCTACCGAAGGACGCGGTGCATAGACACCCGTCTTCAAGTAGTGGTAAAATATGTCATTCCGGTTGTTTGCTGCAATAAATCGTTTTATCGGAAGCCCCATGCGTTTGCCGAAAAGCCCTGCCGTAATGTTCCCGAAATTCCCACTCGGCACACACACCACCACATTACCGGCTTCTCCCAATCCTTTCAGCTGTGCATAAGCATAAAAATAATAAAATGCCTGAGGCAAGAAACGCGCCACATTGATGGAGTTGGCCGACGTAAGCTGCATGCGCACATTCAATTCATCGTCCATGAAAGCGTTCTTTACCAATGCCTGGCAGTCATCAAACGTACCATCCACTTCGATAGCCGTGATGTTCTCTCCCAACGTGGTAAACTGCTTCTCCTGGATTTCACTAACCTTCCCTTTCGGGTAAAGTACATAAACGTGGATGCCCTCCACACCGAGGAAACCGTTCGCAACCGCACTCCCCGTATCGCCAGAAGTCGCCACCAACACATCCACCTGCTTCTTGCCTTCCTTTCGGATAAAATATCCTAATAAACGTGCCATGAATCGTGCACCTACATCCTTGAATGCCAGCGTAGGACCGTGGAACAATTCCAGCGAATAGATATGTTCCTTCACTTTCACCACCGGTGCATCAAAAGCCAGCGTATCATACACAATCTGTTCCAACACATCCGCCGGGACATCCTCGCCGAAAAAAGCATCCGCCACCCGGAAGGCTATTTCTCGGAACGAAAAGTTTTCAATATCTGTAAAAAACGATACAGGCAAAGGTTTTATCGCACGGGGCATATACAATCCTTTGTCGCCCGCCAGCCCGCGCACCACTGCCTCTTCCAACGTGGCATCCGCAACCTGCCTGTTTGTACTGTAATATTTCATAACCGTATCATTTACTCATAAACAAATTCATAAACCCGTCTTTCTCCAACATGCCGTATCCACCCTGCCGACAGGATACTTCATCATACGACTGTACTCCATCCGGCTCTATCCCCGGATAATAAATAAGGAAAGGAACAGGTTCCGCCGTATGTGTACGCAACTTGCAAGGGGTAGGATGATCGGGCAAGATGGCTATCGCCACCGGATCCTCCCAATCTTTCACCGCTTCGTAGACGGGACCGACAACCCGCCGGTCCAAGTATTCGATGGTTTTCAACTTCAAATCCACATCTCCCTCATGCCCAGCCTCATCACTGGCCTCAATGTGAAGGTACACGAAATCATCGACCTTCAACGCTTCTACAGCCGCCAATGCCTTGCCCTCGTAATTGGTGTCATAAAGTCCCGTGGCCCCTTTCACCTCAATACAACGCAACCCAGCATAGTGTCCGATACCCCGTATCAGATCGACAGCCGTAATGACCGAGCCGCTCCGGATGCATGGGTACTTCTTTGCCAATGGTTCCATTTGGGGACGGTAGCCCGGACTCCACGGCCAAATACTGTTTGCCGCGTCCCTGCCCTCGCTTATCCGCCTCAGATTGAGCGGATGGCGGGAAAGGATATCCTGCGACTTCAAGATTAATCCGTTCAGTAAGTCAGCGGTTTCCTGTGCTTTCGGACAGAGCGCCTTCACCAGGTTCGGACGGAAAGGTTTCAAGGGCACATCGTGCGGAGGCACACATGTCAGACGTTTGTCGCCTCCTTTCACCACCAACAAGTGACGGTATTGCACGCCTGTATAAAAATGAATCCGCTCGGATCCCAACTGTTCTTCCAAGCAACGGATCAGTACATCGGCCTCTTCCGTCGTGATATGTCCTGCGGAATGGTTCTTCAGCAATTCACCTTCCACGCACACCAAGTTACAACGCATTGCCATATCACCGGCTTTCAGGTCGACACCTATGCTGGCGGCTTCCAACACTCCCCTACCCTCATACACCGTGAGCAAGTCGTATCCCATTACCGACATGTTGGCAACCTCACTTCCCGGATGAAAACCATCGGCTACGGTTTTCAACATGCCGGTACGACCCATGCGGGCAAGCATGTCCATATACGGCGTGCTTGCATATTGCAGCAAAGTCCGGTTTTCTAACGAAGGAACAGCCCAATCCGCCATCCCGTCACCCAAAATAATAAGATGCTTCATATTTTCGTTTCAGATGTTGGCAATGCTCATGATATCGGCAAACACACCGGCAGCCGTCACTCCGGCACCAGCCCCATAACCTTGGATGAGCATCGGATATTCATTGTATCGTTCGGTTGTCAGCAAAATAATATTATTGCTCCCTTCCAAGTCGTAGAACGGATGCCGGCGATCCACCTCTTTCAGTTCCACTATCCCCTTGCCTCCCTCCAAACGTGCCACAAAACGCCAGTGTTTACCCTCACGCTCCAATACCTGGCGGCGTGCCTCGAACCGAGCATCCAAAGAAGGAATCTTCTTCCAGAAATCCTCCAACGTGCCTTCAAACAAGTCGGCGGGGATAAACAGATGTTTTTCCACATCCTCCTGATTCAGGTGGTATCCCGCCTCGCGCGCCAAGATTACCAGCTTGCGTATCACATCTTGCCCGCTCAGGTCGATACGAGGGTCAGGTTCGGAGTACCCCTCGTCCTTCGCGTTCCTTATCGTGCGGCTTAAGGGTGTGTCCGCGCTGATTTTATTGAAAATATAGTTCAGCGTCCCGCTCAACACAGCTTCTATCTTCAAAATCTTGTCACCACTGTTAATAAGGTCATTAATAGTATTGATGACCGGAAGCCCGGCTCCCACATTGGTTTCGAACAGGAATTTCACTCCACGGTGCCTCGCTATCTGTTTCAACTCGGCATACACTTCATACTCCGAAGAGGCGGCTATCTTATTTGCTGCCACCACAGAAATATTGTGTCCCAAAAAGTCCTTATACAAAGATGCAATCTCCGGGCTTGCCGTACAGTCCACGAACACCGAATTGAAAATATTCATTCCGATAATCTCATCATGCAGCACCTGCGTGGACGAGGAGATGCCTTTCTCTTCCAATTCCTTCCGGTAGTTGCCCAAATCAATGCCGGCACGGGTAAACAACGCCTTGTGCCCGTTTGCTATGCCCACAACTTTCAGCTTCAACCCGCGTTCCTGTTTCAGCCGTTCCTGCTGTCCGTGTATCTGCTCTATCAGGCTATGCCCCACCGTACCTATCCCACAGATAAAGAGGTTCAGCACCTGATATTCGGACAGGAAAAAAGAATCGTGTATCACGTTCAGCGTCTTGCGCAACGAACTACCTTCCACCACAAACGATATATTCGTTTCCGAAGCCCCTTGCGCACAAGCAATGACGTTGATACCATTCCTCCCCAAAGTGCCGAACAACTTCCCCGCTATACCCGGCGTATGCTTCATGTTCTCTCCCACGATGGCAACGGTAGCCAGTCCACCTTCGGCCTTCATCGGACTGATTTCGCCCATCTCTATCTCTTTGGCAAACTCTTCATCCAGCACCTTGCATGCCAGAAGCGCATCTTCATTGCGCACGCCGATGGACGTGGAGTTCTCCGAAGATGCCTGAGACACCAAAAATACGCTGATACCATTTTCCGCCAACGTGCGGAATATGCGATAGTTCACTCCGATAACCCCCACCATACCCAGTCCTGTCATCGTAATCAGGCACGTGTCGTTGATGGAAGAAATGCCCTTGATGGCTTTCGTCGAATGATCCGCTTCCTGCTTCACGATTGTACCCGGCGCATCGGGATTGAACGTGTTCTTTATCAATATAGGTATATTTTTGTGGCACACAGGATAGATGGTGGGCGGATAAACCACCTTGGCACCGAAGTTGCACAGTTCCATCGCCTCCACGTAACTCAGCTCCGTAATAGGATAAGCCGTACTGATGACACGCGGGTCGGCAGTCATAAAACCGTCCACGTCCGTCCATATCTCCAGGACATCGGCATCCAACGCAGCGGCTATGACCGAAGCTGTATAATCCGATCCTCCACGACCCAGGTTGGTCACCTCGCCCGTCACCTTGTCAGTCGAGATAAATCCCGGCACCAAAGAGACCGACGGAAGGTTACGAAAAGTTTCCTGTACCAACTTGCGGGTCAGTTCCGAATCCAATATGTACCGGTTGTGTTTCTTCTCCGTCTTGATAAACTGCCTCGCGTCGAACCATTGTGCCCCGTCTATCAGTGTCGCCACAATAATGGAAGACAGCCTCTCCCCGTAACTCACAATAGTAGCCGAAGTCTTGGACGACAAGTCACGGATCAGGTAAATGCCTTGGAATATATCTTTCAGCTCGCTCAACAGTTCGTTCACACAATCGAGCAGCAACTCACGCTTCTCACTGGCAGGGATTACCGTGTACACCATCTCGATGTGCCGGTTCACAATCTCCTTCATTTCCTTTTCATACCCCGGATTGCCTGATGCCGCCATGTTCGATGTGCGGATTAACTTGTCGGTAATACCGTCCAATGCCGAAACCACCACAATCACTTTATCATTTACCGTTTCAACGATTTTCTTTACATTTAACATGCTATTGACAGAGCCCACAGATGTCCCGCCGAATTTCAAAACCTTCATACGATTACCTCACTTAAATTTTCCCGTCTTCCTCCCCTGCGGGGAAAAACACCAAATAATAAAAAATTGTCCAAGAAAAAGCCTGAGTCCACAGGCGTGCATCACGTAGAAACACTTTTATATCACCGTCCAACCCCGAGGGGTCATCCCTGTGGCCGATGTATAAAGGGTCACGTGCCTTATCTCATACATCACATTGATATGAAGATTGTTTTGGCTCATGCGATATTGTTTTGTTGTTCGCAAATATACTAACATTTTTCTATAATCAAGTACATCTGTCATTTTTTTCGAAATAATTCCCCAAAGTTTGTGCCCCTGCAATATTTTTCCAGCAACTTCCCACTCGCATGAACCGGTGCACATTAATTTCACGCCAAATTATTGCAGGGTATTGAAAAATCCTCTATTTTTGTTCATACGAAACCTAATTGACAAACTTTTAAAGCAACTGAATATGGCAGATTCAAAAACAATCCTCAGCGAATCTGAGGAAAAAATGGACATGGCAGTGATATACCTCGAAGACGCATTGGCACATATCCGGGCGGGGAAAGCGGACATACGCCTGTTGGACGGCATCCGTGTAAACTCTTACGGCAGCATGGTTCCCATCAACAATGTGGCAGCAGTAACGACCCCCGACCCGCGCAGCATTGCCATCAAACCGTGGGACAAAAGCATGTTGCGCATCATCGAAAAAGCCATCATCGACTCAGATTTAGGCATCATGCCTGAAAACAACGGCGAGATTATCCGCATCGGTATCCCGCCCCTGACAGAAGAACGCCGCAAACAGCTGGCAAAGCAATGCAAGGGTGAAGGCGAAACGGCCAAAGTGAGCATACGCAATGCCCGCCGCGATGCAATCGATGCGCTGAAAAAAGCCGTGAAAGAAGGTATGCCCGAGGACGAGCAGAAAAACGGCGAGGTAAAGCTCCAGAAGATACACGACAAGCACATCAAACAGATAGACGATATGCTGGCAGAGAAAGACAAGGAAATCATGACTGTATAACATATATCAGACAACCGAGGGGCGCAACAAGGTATCACCTTGCATGCTCCCCTTGGAAGAATTCAAAATGCACTTCTGTTGGAAAAAGGATTAGTCATCAGGAATACAGGTAGCTGGTACATCGTCAAGACGGAAGACGGAAAACTGGTAGAATGCAAAATCAAAGGGAATTTCCGGCTGAAAGAAATCCGGAGTACGAACCCTGTCGCAGTAGGCGACCGTGTTCAGCTTGCAATCCACAACGGAAACACCGCCTTCATCACCGGAATAGAAGACCGCAGGAACTACATTATCCGACGGGCATCGAACCTATCCAAGCAATCACATATCCTTGCGGCAAACCTCGACTTGTGCATGCTGATCGTCACCGTCAGCCATCCCGAAACCACAACCATCTTCATCGACCGTTTCCTGGCATCCGCCGAAGCATACCGCGTACCAATGGCACTGGTATTCAACAAGACCGATCTGTATGGGGAAGACGGATTACAGAAGTTGGAAGCATTGGTCGAACTGTATACCCGCATCGGTTACCCATGTTACCGGATTTCGGCATTGGAGGGAACGGGTATTGGCGAAGTGAAGGAAACACTGAAAGGAAAGATCACTCTCCTGTCCGGACACTCGGGAGTGGGGAAATCAACCCTCATCAACACCATATTGCCTGGACAAAGCCTGAAAACCGGAGAAATCTCGGCGGCACACCACAAAGGCATGCACACCACCACATTTTCCGAAATGTTCCCGGTGGAAGGCAACGGATACATCATTGACACACCGGGCATCAAAGGATTCGGCACTTTCGACATGAAAGACGGAGAAGTAGGACATTATTTCAAAGAGATATTCCTGTATTCAGCCGGCTGCAAGTACGGCAACTGCACGCACCGGAACGAACCCGGCTGCGCCGTGAGGGAAGCCGTAAGAAACCACCACATCAGCGAATCGCGTTATACATCCTACTTGGACATCCTGGAAGACAGAAAAGAAAGCAAATACCGCCCACCATTTTAAAAAACAAACATCATGAAAACACAATCCCCAATGAGTAATTTCAGGTGGACCATCTGCTTCATGCTCTTTGTAGCCACCACTATCAACTATATGGACAGGCAAGTCCTTTCGCTCACGTGGAAAGATTTTATTGCCCCCGAATTCCATTGGACCGACACCGATTACGGCTTCATAGCCGGTGTGTTCGCTATCGTCTACGCCGCAGGCATGCTCTTTGCTGGTCGCATCATCGACTGGATGGGCACACGCAAAGGATACCTCTGGACCATCGGTATCTGGTCGTTTGGCGCCTGCTTGCATGCCCTCTGCGGTATCGCCACCGAATGGTGGGTAGGAGCAGAAAATGTGGAAGCCCTGAAACAGGCAGAATCCGGATCCGCACTCGCACTGAGCATTGCCACCGTCAGTGTCTACTTTTTCATTGCTGCACGTTGCGTGCTGGCTATCGGCGAAGCGGGCAACTTCCCCGTAGCCACCAAAGTGGCAGCAGAATACTTCCCCAAAAAAGACCGTGCCCTACCTACCAGCATCTACAACAGCGGGGCAGCCATCGGTGCCCTGATTGCTCCTGTCAGCATTCCTTCGCTTGCTGAATATTTCAGGGACTTGGGCGTGGGCAACGGATGGGAAATGGCTTTCGTCATTATCGGTGCACTGGGTTTTGTATGGATGGGCTTCTGGGTGTTCTTATATAAAGAGCCGCGTGCAAACCGCTGGGTGAACAGTGCCGAACTGGCGTACATCGAACAGGACAAAGACGAGGAAACAGACAAACCAACACGTGGAACAGACTTGCCTAAGATGTCGTTCTTGCAATGCATCCGGTACAAACAGGCATGGGCCTTTGCCATTGGAAAATTCATGACCGATGGCATCTGGTGGTTCTTTTTGTTTTGGACACCTGCCTACCTGAGCGATGTCTACCACCTTCCTTCCCATGCCCCCACGGCCCAGCTGCTTATCTTCGTGCTCTATGCCATCACGATGCTTTCCATCATCGGCGGATGGCTTCCAACATACTTCGTCGAGAAAAAAGGCATGAACCCTTATAAGGGACGCATGAGGGCGATGCTGATTTTCGCCTTCTTCCCCATCCTTACGCTTCTGGCACAACCCCTCGGCGCCTACTCGTACTGGTATCCCATCCTGATTATCGGCATTGCCGGAGCCGCACACCAAGCATGGTCGTCCAATATCTATTGCACCGTGAGCGACATGTTCCCACAAAATGCCATTGCCACTATCATCGGTTTCGGAGGCATGGCAGGCGGCATCGGCTCCTCACTCATTAACATGGGTTCGGGCGTATTGTTCGACTATGCAGCACATACGCAACTCACGTTCATGGGATTCACCGGCAAACCGGCAGGTTATTTCATCATCTTCTGTATCTGTTCGGTCGCTTACCTCATTGGCTGGATTATCATGAAGACACTGGTACCCGAATACAAACCCATCCGGTAGTGTCCTATCGGGATTGCGGACTGTCTTAAAATTACGACACCATTATACTGTTTCACAAATACTTATAAAAACAAACAGCATGAAACAAATCCTCATAACCCCACCCGGCACGATACACACACGC
>CAZAUU010000055.1:0-14837 GCA_964488405.1 uncultured Phocaeicola sp. | reverse complement strand
CGTGGTAACCCATGCGCACTTCGGCCTCCACCTTGTCACCGTCGGTCACGGCCACATTGTTCATCTGGTCGCCGAAGCGGATGATGAGCATGTCTTGCGAATCGGCCCATGCGGCGCACACGCGCATCCACACGGCAATCTTCTCCTGGGTTTCTTCTTCCTTCCAGTAGCCTACCACCACTTTGCGGCGCACACGCATACGGGTGCAGATGTGCCCGAACTCGCGGTCGCCATGTGCCGACTGGTTGAGGTTCATGAAGTCCATGTCCATCGTGTCCCAGGGTATTTCCTTGTTGTACTGCGTGTGCAGGTGCAGCAAGGGCTTCTTGAGCTGTTGCAGGCCGTGAATCCACATCTTGGCCGGTGAGAAGGTGTGCATCCAGGTGATGATGCCGATACACTTTGCGTCGTTGTTGGCAGCCTTCATCACTTCTTCCACTTCCTTCGACGAGTTGGCAGTGCCTTTGTACACCACCTTCACGGGCAGCTTGCCCGATTCGTTCAAACCTTTTACCATCTCGTTGCTGTGCGCGTCTACAGCTATCACAGCGTCGCCTCCGTACAGGAGCTGTGCTCCCGTGACGAACCATACTTCATATTGGTCAAATACGTTCATAAAAGTTGTTTTTTAGTCATTATACATTTGATTCGTTTGTCCGGACCGTTTCTTATTTCTGTCCGTAATAAGCGTTGGGACCATGCTTGCGGCTGAAATGTTTCTCTATCAGCAACGGGTTCATCGTCAAGCCGGGGTTAACGGCACGGGCGACAAACGCCATCTTCGCCACTTGTTCCATTACCACGGCATTATGTACCGCATCACTGGGATCTTTTCCCCATGCGAAAGGACCGTGGTTCTTTACAAGCACACCGGGAGTGTGCATGGGATTCATTCCCACAAAGCGGTGGACAATCACATTTCCTGTTTCCAATTCGTATGCGCCATTCACCTCCGCTTCCGTCATGTCAGCCGTGCAAGGGATGTCATTATGGAAATAATCAGCATGTGTGGTACCGATGTTGGGGATGTCCAATCCAGCTTGGGCCCATGCTGTCGCATAAGTGGAATGCGTATGCACCACTCCCCCGATGCCAGGAAATGCCTTATACAACACGACATGCGTGGGCGTGTCACTTGACGGACGCAGATTACCTTCCACTACTTTTCCGTCCAAGTCCGTCACCACCATGTCCGATGCCTTCATCTCATCATAGGATACACCACTGGGTTTAATAACCACTAATCCCTGCTCACGGTCAATACCCGACACATTCCCCCACGTAAAGATGACCAGTCCGTGCTTTACCAAGTCCAAGTTGGCACGAAACACTTTTTCTTTCAATTCTTCTAACATATTTCTTATTTATAACTTGAATCTGGAATCCTTCCGGTATGCTCCCCTGTTGAAACAGTACAGACGGGCTCCCCTCTTCGACCCCGTTTTGTCTATCATATCCGTTCTCTCGATAAAATCCATCCCGGCTACCCTTCTGCGAAAGTTCCGCTTGTCAATAGGTTCTCCGTAGATGGCCTCATACAGGCTTTGCAACTGCGTCAATGTAAACAATTCCGGCAATAGGTTGAAACCTACAGGCTCCACCACACACTTCCGCCTCATGATTTCCCGTGCCTTCTCCACCATTTCCAAATGGTCGAAAACCAGTGGGGGAAGGTGGTCAATATCCACCCATGAAGCATTGTGTGCCGCTACTGCCTCCTCGCCAAGCCTGCCAATGCGAGCCAAAGCGTAATATGCAAGCGAGATAACCCGCTCGCCCGGATCACGGTCTATCGCACCAAAAGCACCCACCTGTTCCATGTAGATATCGTCCAGTCCCGTCAGTTCCATCAACACCCGGCGTGCGGCGGCATCGGCACTCTCACCTTCCTGCATAAAGCCGCCCATCAGTGACCACATCCCCTTTGCCGGTTCAAAATCACGCTTGAGCAACAACAAATGAAGCCTTCCTTTGCCGAAGCCGAATATAATGCAGTCCACACTCACGTGAAACTTGGGATACTGTGCGTAGTAGTCTGCCATTGGTTCAGTCTTCAATCCCGAACTGGAAAATACAATGGCTTGTATACGTTTCACCCGGACGCAACATTACCGACGGCCATTCCGGATGATTGGGGCTATCGGGATAATGCTGGGTTTCCAAACATACCGATGCCCGTTGCGGGTAGGCAATGCCTTTCTTACCCTTCACTGTTCCATCGAGGAAATTACCGGTGTACACCTGCAACCCCGGTTCATCGGTATAGACCGTCAGTGTAATGCCTGTAGTGGGACTCGACAAGCATGCTGCCGGCTGAGAGATGTCACCCTTCGTATTCAACACCCAGTTGTGGTCAAACCCATTCCCGAACTTCACCTGTTCATTGTCAAACTCCATCACCGAAGGAGCGATGGGTTTGGGGGTATTGAAATCAAACGGAGTATTCTTCACCGCCAGCATCCGTCCGTCTGTCATGAAAGTACTGTCTACCGGCGTAATACTGTCCGATGCCACATACAAAACCTGATCCATCCCCGTATGCGAGGGGTCACCGTTCAGATTGAAATAAGAATGGTTCGTCATATTGATCACCGTTGGGCGATCAGTCGTCGCCTCATAACGGATATCTACGGCATTATCAGCCGTCAACGAATACGTCACCTGCGCCGTCACGTTGCCGGGGAAATTATTATCCCCGTCGGGCGAATGCATGATCAACACCAATGTACTGTCATCCGGCTGGCTTGCCTCATACACTTGGTATTGCCATCCTGTAGGACCTCCGTGCAGGCAGTGCCCGAAATTGTTGACAGGCAACTGTATCAACGTGCCATCTATTTTTATTCGCCCTTTGTTGATACGGTTAGCATACCGACCGATGGAAGCCCCAAAATCACTCGGAATATGCAGGTAATCGGCTATACTGTCGAATCCCAGCACTACGTCCCTCATTGTTCCTTCACGGTCGGGTACCATCAGTGATACGATACGTCCTCCAAAATTAGTAACACACAATTCCATGCCGTTATGGTTTGTCAACGTATAGAGCCCCGTTGCTTTACCATCCACGGTTGTCTCAAAATTTGCTGGATTTAGCCCTGAAAGCGTCAAAGCCGTTTCTTCCTCATGTGTAGCACAACTTGTCGCCATCATGACGAGTACCATGCCCGCTCCCAAAATAAAATTCCTTTTCATAGAACTAATGATTTACGTTTACCAAAAATAATAATAGAATGCCGCGCAACACGCCACAACACCTATTGTAGCAATCACATCCCATTTGTTCCAGCTCTCACGGATTTCTTTTTTATATGAACCGCTAAACGTGATAGCCTCTACCTGCGCCTGCGACGGTGCCGGAGTGAAGCACGATACAACCACCATCAACAACAAGATGAATACCAACAGCCCAACTTCGAATATCAGCCAATTAGTTTGCCAGAACCACGTTGTACATTGCCAGAACGTACCATCCATCGCTGCATCTCCATTGTGGGTAATCACATTCGTAACCAACCGCAACATACCCACCAAGAAACCGCCTATCAGTCCCCATTGTCCTGCCAGCGGCGTAATCCGTTTCGAGAAAATCCCCATCGTAAACACCGCTACCATAGCAGGAGCCAACAACGACTGGATATTTTGCAGGTAGCTGTAAAGAGTGTCCATACTCATCATTACAGGCATCCATATCAAACCCAGTAACACAACCACTACAGTTGCTATACGCCCTACCAGCACATAATGTGCCTCACTCTTTCCTTTCCGCATAGGTTTGTAGAAGTCTTCGGTAAAAAGCGTTGCGCACGAATTGAAGAACGCCGCCAACGAAGCTATCAAGGCACAGATGAAACCGATGGTAACAATACCCTTTACACCCGCCGGAAGGATAAACTTCACCATTTGGGCAAAAGCGGCATCTGTGTCGGGCACATCCGTCCCTTCCTTCAGTGCAAAAACAAAACCGCTACCGGGATCTTCAGCCAATGCTGCAGCAACCATGCCCGGTATAAGGAACATGAATACCGGAAGCAGCTTGAAGTAACCTGCCGCAATCGATCCACGGCGTGCACGTTTTATCACGTCACGGTTGGATTCGCCTTTTGTCTGTCCCAACACACGTTGCACAATGTGCTGATCCGTACACCAGTACCAAAAACCTATGATACTCGCACCAATGAAAACCACGAATCCCGGATATTGCTTGTACATCGGATCTCCTTCATCCCAATGGAACATGTGCGTTGTACCGTACCCATCATGCAGCTTACCACAAAATTCCATCATATTGGACCACCCATTGGAAATGCTACCACCGCCCAGCGTGGCCAATCCAAGGACAAGCACCAGGAAAGAACCTATTATCAGGATAGGTGTCTGAATGGCCGAAAGCGTCATCACTCCCTTCATGCCACCAAATACGGTAAAGATGGCTGTAATGGCTATCAGTCCGATGGCACCGTACCAGAACGGGACGTCCATCAGGTACTCGAAAAAGATACCACCCGTAAAGGCTGTCACACTTACTTTAGTCAATACATAAGCCACCAGCGTGATAATGGAAAGCCATGAGCCGGTGGCTTGGGTATAGCGGAATTTCAAAAAATCAGGCATGGTGATAATTTTACCTAATTTGTTGTTCAGCAGTTGATAGAACGGTACAAAGAGCCATCCCAATATCAGAATCATCCATCCCTGCATTTCCCAATGAGCCATGCCCACACCATCTTTGGCACCTGTACCTGCAAGCCCAACCAAGTGTTCCGAACCGATGTTGGCGGCAAAAATAGCCGCACCGATAACATACCAAGGCTCTCCCTTACCGAACAGATATTCCTCACTGTCCGCTCCCTGCTGCATACGTTTCTCTTTAACCACAGCCCGATAGACGGCACACGCCACCAAAAGAATTCCGACTGCAATAATGGCCCAGTCAAGCCAACCAAACTGTTGTGAATTCCAATCCATAATTGTATTTGTTTTTAATAGTATCTCAAATCTCTTCGCCAACCATTACCTCTGCTTACATTTCCATCCCACACATTCCATAACCCCGTTTAGATAATAGTGTATGATTTACACTCATCCAGTTGCAATATTACAAAGAACTATCGAACTTACTGCATAAAACGAAGTGTTTAAGAACATATTAACACGATTTTACCACTCTACCACGGGCCACCCTTCGGATGTCCATGCCATTTCGCGAACAATGAGCTTCGGCGCACCGCCTTCTGCCACCGAATAAGCATGACACAAGAAGTAGTCTTTCCCATTCAAATGATAAGCGGAACAGTGCCCCACACCCGCATACGACTCATTTCCCTGGATTACAACAGATCCTCCTCCCCGGTTCATGGGACGGCCTTCCGCATCAAGATACGGTCCCATTACAGACTTAGCCCGTCCAACAACTACCTTGTAATCGCTGTCAAGACCACGGCAACAATAATCAAACGACACAAAAAGATAATAATACTCTCCATGCCTCAGTATAAAGGGAGCTTCCACTGCCCCGTCACCGGCCTCCGTGCCATCCAATTCAAACGAACGCGGACGCCGACAAATGGAATACCATTCTTCGGGTTGCGCCACCTGCATCAGGTCGTCAGTCAGCTTCACTAATTTTATTCCGTCCCAAAATGAGCCGAAAGCCATCCATGGTGTACCTGCCTCATCGACCACTATGTTGGGATCAATCGCATTCCACATGTCGCGCCCGGGGACGGACTGAACCACCATTCCGTGATCGGTCCATTCAAAACGTGGGTCACCCGGATTCAAAACAGGATTGGTAGCATGACCGATAGCGGATGAATTCTTACCAAATGAGGAACACGAATAAAACAGGTGGTACAACCCGTTGTGGTAAATAATATCAGGCGCCCACGTATGCCCTTTATATCCTTCTACCGATTCCACAGCCCATTGGGGAGCTTCGCTGAACACTGGTTTTTCAAATGTCCAAGTACTCAAGTCGGGAGAAGACATGACGGATATACCCACACCCGTAACAAAAAGATAATAAGTACCGTCTTCACAAGCAAGTACAGGATCGTGCACAAACGGATTGTCGGTCGTCCTGTCCGGCTGGGCAAAAACACCCTTAACTGCCACCCACAACAGTATCAATGCCATGAATTTTCTCATGATTACTTAAATATTTTAGTTCAACTATAAAATTACTTATCCTTAAATTCTCAAAATTGGAAAATCAATGTAAAAAACAAGTGGATAAATGTTTTTTCAAGAGGATATTTGGACCTCGTACCCATACAGGCATAAAACCATCGGATCTGGCGGAAGGAAAGGACTTCCCAACTGTCCGGCGGCATTATTATAAGCGTACTTTAGCAGATAACCCTTGAACAGTTACACAACATAGCTTTCCAATCACTTACTCTTTTTACCCCAATAAGTTATATAGTTGCTGTCATAACCGGCATAAACGATGGTATGAGTTCTTGGAGACGCTTCCCAGTCGGTTTCACGTTGCACATAAAGTTTAACCCCGTTGTTGAGCGTAAGAGTACGTTCGTTACTGTCATACGTCCAAGTGGCTCCCTTCCAAACTCCTGCGGTCACTTCGTGATTGGCAGATAATGTCAATGTTTCCGAAGTTTTCTGAGTCCCGTATGAATAAGAAAGGTCTATATTTTCCCAATCGCCCACCAAATCACTCTCGTCAATATCCACCTGCGGAACAGCACCATAACGTTCAGGCATTACAACTGGCCACCCATCATCTGTCCACCTCATGCAACGTACTTGCCCCATCATGATAGCATTGCTGTATACATTGCCTCCCACATTTTCCGGAAATCTGCCCTGCGACGCGAAAAACCAGTTGTCGTTCCCATCATCGAATACACAGCAGTGGGAGATACCCACCCAGCCATAACCATCGTCATCGTTGAACTTATACGGATGTGTCAAAACAGGATAAGCTTCTCCTCCAACCACAGTTACATTCTTGCCGTCCATGCCATAATACGGACCTGCAATATTTGTGGAGCGTACCACACGGGTGTTGTAAGGTACTTCCAATGCATCGTAAGCCAAAAACAGGTAATAATATCCGTCACGGTAAATCAATTCCGGACCTTCCGAACCTTGCCAGCGGTTACCCACCTCGCGTGTAGCAATCAACTGACCGTAAGCAACAATATCTTCATCCGTACCCCAAGGATCTGGCAAGTCGTCTTTTACCATACCTGTATCCCCGTCAAGCTCCACCAAAGCAATGCCACTGTGCCATGAACCATAAATCAGATAGTGACGTCCGTCCTCATCGACAATATAACTGGGGTCAATGGCGTTCCATTTGTAGTAACAGTTGGCATAGTCCATCGTGCTGACATAGAAATCCAATCCTTTGTCAGAAGCATTGGTGATAACGTAACCTTTATCCTCCCAACCATCGTTGTCGGCTGGATCCGAATTTTCCATCAGGCCGATGAACGCACGTTCACTCCACGTACCGTCACCGCTCAAAGTTCCGGGACAAACTATGGAATAATACATACGGTACAGCCCACTTCTGACTTTCCGCACACAGGGAGCCCAATATCCAAATTCATCAACATCGGGGTCAACTTCATCCAGCCCCATCTTCGTACGTATTTCGTTCAGTTTCGGAATGACCCAACCAGGCAGACTCTGCAGGGTGCCGCCAAGGTATTCCCAATCCACCAGATTTTTTGAACGGCGTCCGTGGAAATGTCCGCCTGCGGTATGGGCGTTTCCATACGAAGCATCCGTCTGGTACATATAATAATATCCGTCATCGGCAAGAACTACCGTGGGGTCGTGGACATTACTCAGATTCCACTGCGAGCGATACGACCAGTCGGCGATGGACGTATAGTCATCCGGATAATCCGGAGCGATATAGTTCGCAAGCTGTTCATCGATTGTCATATCAGCTGTGGGCACCTCGAGCGTTTCGGAGTACGTGTAGCGGCTGTTACCATAGACGAATGCACGTAGATAATAGGTTTGGGTGCCGTTCAGACCGGTTATTGTCGCACTGAAGTTATCATCGGCATACACCGTATCGTTATTGATGGTAGGGGACTGTGTATTGACACTGTAGCAAAAACCCATCCGGACAATGCTGCCCGTATTGCCTGTCACCGATGATGTGGCGGTTAGCGAGGTACCGCCTGATTCCCACGTAGCTTCAGGAATGGCCACAATCACATCGCTGTTGCCGTATTCGGTATCGTCATCGGAACAAGCTGTAAAAGCGAAAACCGATGATAAGGATATCAAAAAAAATAACAGTTTTTTCATAATGTTTTTTCAGATTAAAAAAACATGCTATCCCCTCCCTTACAGAGGGAATAGCACGAAAGAGTAACTACTATGTTATTCGTTGAATACGAGATGACCGGCTTCGGTTGTCAGTGCAAAAGTCAGGTCTGAAAGATCCACACTGCTGATTCCCAAATAATACTGGGTGTAAGTAACGCCATCATTCCCTTGCATTACGCACTGAACATCGGCAGTCCCATTGTTGCAATTGGTCACGTAAACCGTAACTTTGGCACCGTCCATTGCAGCAAGCCAAGCACTCCAGTCACTTTGCCCTCCACTCAGGGTAGCACTGTCGTATCCGTTACCCCAACCATAGTTGTCGGCACGGACAACTGCATACTCATTATATTCACTGTCGCGGAGAACTACTACGAAATTATCATAATTATTGACCCCATCGGTATAGTTGGTGAACGTAACATACCTTGTCGTTCCGGCAGGCACAGAGAAGTCATCCGAGAATGCGCCCCAAAATGCAGTTGTGTTATCATCTTCACCTACCACATTCGCAGAATTCTGTACCTCCTCAGCTACGGAACTGTTGACAGTAACTTCAACCGTAGTCGATACATTACCATACGTAATAGTGACAGTTTGACTTCCTTCCTCTGCCGTAACAGCAGAGAAGCTAAGTCTTGAATTGCTGATTGTTTCGCTACCACCGTTTTGATAGGTGGCAGTAACAACCATACCTGTCGGGTCGAAAGCCAATGTGCGATCTGACATATTCTCCGTAGCCAGCGTCTCATAGTAATAATAAGTCGTGCGCGTAGGTTGGGTAGTCACATCGATGGCCGTTATTGCATCCTCTACGGTAAAGGTTGCGGTCGCTATAATCGGGGTCTCACAATACTCACCGTTATAAGTCAAGTTGTAAATAGCGACGAGAGTCTTTTCACCCGTAGTACTTATGTCAGGAATGGAAGAGAAAATAAGGTCATCGGCTGTTACAGTCTTTGTCACGTCTTCTTCGAAGGTCACAACTGCAGTAACATCGGCCATGACTGATTCAAGCGAGCTTCCTATTTCGACATATTCGGGCACATTCTCCAATACCATGGATACCGGATTCTTATCTTCCGAAGAAGTCACGCCGCCGATAGGCTCGATACTGGTCTTCTGGAATGAAATGTATGACCCCTCAGGGCAAAGAAAGCAGCGGATGGTCTCGTTGCTCGCATCTGTATTCAGGTTTCCTAACGCATAAGGCTGCGCATACGTTTTGGTCTGCGTACCGTTGGTCATCGTAACCGTAAACGCATTCGCATCAGTACGGTCTACTGAAATAGTCACTGTTCCACCCAGACTTGACAGATTGGTCACATTATTGTCTTCATCCGGTGAAAAAAGCAACGTAGCCGAGGTGTATGCAAAGGGTAAATAATAGTAATCCGATCCCCATTGCGAGTTATAACTCACCGAATCATTTGTGGCATCAAAGCGGATAGCCCCATATTCCTTATAATTGGTAGTATTCCTGTCTTCATCGTTGGTAATGACAAGAGCAAAATTCTGGTAATAAAGTGTACCACTCGGATTGATATTGAGGGTGAACCTTGCTTGCCATTCTTCGCCGTTGGGAACCTGATAGTATTTGGAAAACGCAGTCCACCAACTTGAACTGTAGTCAGTTTCCCCGATAATATATACATCTTCCATTCCATCAAAATCCACCACTTCCGTCGTCGTGGAACTGGAGAGAGAATCTATCACTTCGGAAAGCCAATCTGGAGAATCCACCTCATAAAAGTGTTCGTCTTCGCATCCGACCAGTGCCGACAAGCCCAAAAAGATGAAGCCGCAGACAAATGCTATTTTATTGAAAAGTTTCATTGTATTAAACATAAATTAATGATTAATTGGGGTCTCCCACTCCACCGAACGGATTAGCCGGGGAGAAGGAAACCGTTTCTTTATTCTCCCTTGATGAAAATCTGCAATTCTGCTTCTGGGATCAAGGCTTACCTGTCCCAAAGAACCAATGCAGACATCCATCTGAATTAATTATCCAAATCCACAACAGGACGTATAGTCCACCCGTTGTCTGAGAAGTAGCTAGCATTACTCGTACTATAATTGGCCGAATTCCCAACCAGATTCGGATTAGCACTGGTAAGATAATCCCCGATGGGCAAGAATTCATGCCCTTGTACATACGTGTCATACGAACTTTTCAGTTCCGAATCAGTACCAACGTCACTGTAGCTGACTTCCTCCAACACTCTGTAGGGAGAACGACGGAAAGTTCCGTGTTCCTTGAGCTGCTGCAAACGATCCTCTGAGTAGAAGAATCCCCAGCGGATAAGGTCAAAACCGCGACCGAATTCACAGCCGAATTCCTTGGGGCGCTCCACATTAGCAATCTGCTCAAAAAGTTTGTCAGCATTACCACTGAAGTCGGAAAGATTCAAGTTTGCCAGACCGGCACGACTACGCACCTGATTAATCCAGTCGATGGCCTGCTGCGTGGGACCGTTAATTTCGTTCTCGCACTCCGCAGCACGAAGCAACACATCAGAATAACGCATCAGACGCAGGTTGATGCCATCGGTCAGACCCGTGACGATAGTACTGTACAAGCCGGTACGGAGATTGGTAAATTTGGCAATCGGAATTCCTCCGTAAATATTGTTAGTCACAATGGTATCGCTACTTGTAAGTATCTGGTTATAGGCAACATTACCATATTCGAAATTCTCCCATTCGGGTTCATAGGTACCGAGAGTCCAATAGAGACGCGGATCGAGAGATCCTGACGTGGTACGCTCACTTTTGAAAAGATGATAAAGCCAAGGCGAAGCCGAAATATCAGCCCAACCACCAAAGTCTCCGGGAGCATAGTTACTTTCGATGGCAGATCCCTGAGTAGCATTGGCACTCGTGTTCACCGGTGTCCACTCATCATCGGTTCCCTGTGAACCATAGTCAAGGAACTGTACTTCAAAAAGGCTTTCCGCATTGTTCTCATACGCTGAACCTTCCCGGAAGTTGTCGCCATAATTGTCCATCAAGCGATAGGTGCCATAGGTACCATTGATAATTTCCTTCAATACGGCGAGTGCATCACTAAACTTATGGCGCACCATCAGTGTACGGGCATAATAACCTGCAGCGGCACCGCATGTGGCACGTCCTCCGGCCCATTCGCCTCCTACATCACGTGAAGGGAGCAAGTCTATCGCTTCCAGAAAATCAGCTTCCACCTGATCAAGCACTTCATCGTAAGAATTATTGGTTCCATAAAGCCCCTCTAACGATGAATAAGTTTCATAATCCGTAATGAGAGGCACATTCTGGTAGTAACCGGCCAAATTGTAGTAAGACAATCCACGAAGGAAAAGTGCCTGCCCCTTGATTCGTCGCATGTCCTCTGAAAGAGTACTGTTGTCTTCATCAACGCGAGAAAGAATAAAATTGCACACATTGATAGTATAGTACCACTCACGCCATGACCAATACGCTATTTCATCGCTAACAGTCACATCAAGGTCGTCGAAAGGCATATACCATACTTGTGAAGAATTCCAAGCTTCATCACCGCGACAAACGTCGATGGTATAACCCACACGGGCATAAGAACCTTCCATACGAATGTGGTTATAGGCGGCAATGACACACTCCTCCAATTCATCGACTGTATAACCGAAGGTACTTGAGGTTTGTTCGTTGGGATTCACCACATCCAGATTATCCAGACAGGAAGTGAATGTCCCCAATCCTAATACGAAAGCCAGTGAATATTTAATCTGTTTCATACGGTACGTTTTTTTAGCATTTTAATTAGAATGACAAATGAATACCACACATAAAGGTACGCGCTGTCGGATAAGAGCAAAAGTTGTAACCCGGCGTGAAAGTCCCTCCGGCATAGTCCACATTATATCCTTTATAGCCTGTAAATGTGTAAAGGTTTTGAGCGGATATGTAAAAACGAACATCACGTACATAATTCTTGAACCAACTGTCGGGGAAGTTATACCCTAACTCTACATTGGCAATCTTCCAATAAGCTGCGTTCTGAATATAGCGTGAACTGAAGAGGTCGTTCCATGACATCGTAGCGCTGTTCGATATATAAGTACGTGGCACACTGGAAATGTAAGTACTTCCATCATCGCTCCAGCGGTTGGCATCAAGCAAAGCCACATCCTTGTTTGACCATCCGTAACTGGAATTGAGTGCGTTGTAGATGTCGTCGCTCACATGGAAATTCAATGCTCCGTAAGTCGAAATGCTCAGATCGAAACGCTTGTACTCAAAACGTGCACTGAGGCCGAAATTAACCTTAGGCAGTCCGCTTCCCAACACAATCCGGTCATCCTCATCCACTACACCGTCACCGTTCACATCTTTATAGAGGCAGTCCCCCACATTGGCACCACTCTGAGTGGCGTGGTTGTCAAGATCTTCCTGAGTACGGGCGATGCCTTCATAGACATAGCCATAGAACTGGCCGACTTCCGACCCTACAATGGTAATGTAGTTGCCTGTAAGATAATAATCTGTGCCAAAACCCAACGAGGTCACACGATTGCGCAACGTACTGAGATTGGCTGCGACCTCATATTTGAACGCATGATCGCGGTTACGATAAGTGGCCGAGAATTCAAAACCGGAGTTTTTCATTGAGGCGGCATTCATCGTTACAGTTTCATTGGATACACCGGCCTGCGTAGGAACAGGAACATCATACAACAAATCCTGGCTGATATTCTTATACCACTCGGCCGTGAATTCCAAACGGTTGTTCAACATGGCAAGGTCAATACCCGCATTGTAGGTCTTTTTCTTCTCCCATGACAGATTATTGTCAACAAAAGTCGAAATGGCAGAACCCGTCACCGCAGTGTTGTTGAAGCTGTATGTCATATTGTTGCGCATCATCGTAGCCTGATATGCGTACTCTCCGATATTCTCGTTACCAAGCTCACCATAGCTGGCGCGGAGCTTGAACATATTCACCACACTCAAGTCGATAGGGTAGAATTTTTCCTTGTCAAATCTCCAACCTACAGAAACTGAAGGGAAAGTCCCCCAACGGATGCTCTTGGTCAGACGGGAACTTGCATCCCGACGTACCGTGGCAGAAAAGAGATATTTGCCATCGTAGTCGTAAATGATACGACCGAGGTATGAGAACAATACGTGTTTGTATTCGTAGCTGGATGAATAAGTGTTTTCAGCATTCTGGAGTTGCAAATAATAAGGCTCGCTGAAGCTGAGTCCCCATCCGGTCAGTAATTCGGTGTACTCCTCCTCATAAGTCTGGGCTGCCATTACGGTGAGGTGATGCTTACCTATCGAAGCATCGTATGTAAGGATGTTTTCAATCAGTGCATCCGAGTAGTCCCGTGAACCTTTCTCCAAGCGCTCGTTACTCTTAGACAGATATACACGGTTACTCTGTATCCATGAAGGAATCCAGGTGAAGTCCATGCAATGAGTCTTGCTGTAAGAAAGGTTGAGCCTGTAGTTGAGCTTGTGGTTCTTGTTCTTGAAGCCAATCATCTGAAACAAGTCTACATCGGCCGCAAGCGTTCCCACGAAACGGTTGACGCGGGTGTTACGCTGTAGCAAATTGTTCACCAACAGCGGGTTGGAAGCGGAAATATCTCCGTGTATGGTGTCATAATAAACTCCGTAGCCATAGCCGTCATAAGTAAAATCGCCGGCTGCTCCTACCACGTCATCAAGCACCCATGTAGAAGAGTCGTATGCCTTGATGGTAGGCTGCATCAGCAATGTCGATTTCAGTACATTGTTCACATCGCCATACAATCCCTGTACATATTCGGAAGCATTTGACAAGGACATATTGTCCTGATCGGAATAAGAATATACCAAACCTGTCTGGATCGTTATAAACTTCTTCTCCATCGTGTTGTTGGCACGCACTGTGAAACGCTCATAGTTCGGGCCGGCACCCTCAAGGGTTCCCTTCTGGCTAAAATAATCAAGCCCTATATTATAGGTATTGTGAGCACCGCCTCCGGAAAGATTCACATTATGATTCTGACGAATTCCTGTCTTGAACACCTCATCAAACCAGTCTGTGTCGGTATCATCATAAAAACGATAATTCCCTGTCGTGCTGTCGAGAACATATCCTGATGGCAATGTTGTACCGGAATTGGCACAAGCCTGAGCCAGATATTGGCTGTACTGGTCAGCATTCATCACGTTATAGACTCCTTTGGGAATATAGTCCACACCGAAGTATGCATTGTAATCCACTCTCAGCGGCTGGTCTTTCTGACCACGCTTGGTGGTAATGATAACCACACCATTGGCGGCACGAGAACCGTAGATGGCAGCAGCTGAAGCATCTTTCAACACTTGAATACTCTCGATGTCGTTGGCAGAAAAATCGCGGATAGAAGTCCCCATAGGAACACCATCGATGACATAAAGAGGAGATGTGTCATTAAAAGATCCGATACCTCGGATACGTACAGTAGGATCGGCACCCGGTTGACCGTCGGTAGTGATTTGCACACCTGCCACCTTACCTTCGAGCA
>CAZAUU010000054.1:0-14981 GCA_964488405.1 uncultured Phocaeicola sp. | reverse complement strand
GTCTGCATGCCGATGTAGGAAATCACCAAAGTTCCCGCCGAACTTGGCACATTGTTAATAGAAAAATTACCATCTATATCGGTAACCGTACCTACCGTGGTACCCTTTACCAATACAGATGCTCCTACTACAGGTAAACCCTCTTCTTCGGAAGTAACCGTACCGGTCACTTTCCGTGTTTGAGCGTTTACCAGACCTACGCCTATCATCAGGCAGGTCATTAACAGCATCAATTTTCTTTTCATAAAAAAAATCTCTCTTAATTTTAACTTTGAATAAATAAGTTTATATAGTCTAATTCGATGCAAAGATAAGTATAAAACTCATAACTTATCTACTTATAGAAACAAAATGCAATGAAAGGCCTCTCTTTTTAACACATTAACCTTGAAATACCGCTTATAAAGCAAGCAAACACCGTATTCCAGGCCATTCATCGTAACTTTAAAAATAGAAAAAATGATGGGTGTCCATTAAATTTCTGATAAAAAACGACACATTAAATGAAAAAAATTAGTTACAGATTAGTGTATAACCGCAAAAAACGGCTTAATGCCAACGGAAAGGCATTGATACAGGTTGAAGCTCGTCTAAAGAAACAGAAAGCATATTTTTCCACGCATATCTACGTGCGTCCGGAGGAATGGGATGCCAAAAAGGGACAGATTGTCAATCATCCACAGGAGGAGGCATTGAACCGTATGCTCGATGAGTTTCTGCTGGAACTTCAATATATGGAATTAGAAGGATGGAAGCAGGGGAAAACCATATCCCTGTCGATGCTGAAAGTAAATCCGGAAACAGTCCGCGAGGATGATTTTTTCGTTTTTGGTAGAAAATGGGTAGAACGTTCGATGAAGAAGGAAAGCACAAAGAACAACCTGAACACGACCCTGACACTTTTGCATGAGTTCAGGCCGTATCTGGGTGTTGCGGAAATTGATTATCCGCTTTTGCTTCAGTTCGAACTTTTCTTAGAGAAAAAGCAGCTTGGCATAAATACAATAGCCAAGCACATGTGCCACCTGCGTGCCTTCTACAACGAAGCGGTCAAACAAGGGCTGAACGTGCCTGCGTCTTCTCCTTTTTATAAATACAGAATAAAGACAACCGAAAGCCGGCATACGTTCTTGCTGCCCGAAGAATTGAAAAAGTTGGAAGACTTGTCTGCAAGACTGGAGGGGCATCCTTTGAAACATACGCTGGACGCTTTCCTGTTTTGTTGCTATACCGGCATACGTTATTCTGATTTTGTAAGGCTGTCGGAGGATAATATCATTCGTCCATCTTCCCGGCATGCCTGGCTGGTATTCAAATCCCAAAAAACGGGTACGGAAACCCAAATTCCCTTGTACCTCCTTTTCCAAGGAAAAGCGGTGAAACTTCTGCACAGCTATCCGGATGCAGGAGGCTTTTTCCGCCTTAAAGCCAACCCGGCGGTCAATAAGGAATTGGTGCGGCTAAGGAAACTTGCCTGCATAGAAAAACATTTTTCTTTCCACACGGCAAGGCATACCAATGCTACCTTATTAATATATGGCGGTGCCAAGCTGACAACCGTACAAAAACTATTGGGTCACCGCAGCATAAAGACTACGCAAATCTATGGGGAGGTTTTCTCACAAACGTTGGTAAACGATTTGAAGAAATGCAAATTCTAAATGGATTCCGGACAAGTCCCACTGCCGTATGTAAACGGTGCATACGGCGGTGGACTGTAAGAACGGGGATATTCCGGGTAGAAAGTACAGGATGGAATCCTTCCCACACGGTTCCCGGTAAGGGACGGGTCGCGGGGAAGCGGGAACTTCATATTTTGTAACACTCCAATATCCAATATATTACAGATAAGATTCAGTTCGGCGGGAACTTTGGTGATTTCCTACATCGGCATGCAGACACAAGAGGTTAGGGTCCAGCCGGTTGTGAATGTGGTGCTGAAGTCGGATGCAGAGATCTTGGATGAAGTGGTCGTTACCGGTTACGGTAGTTTTAAGAAAGCTTCGTTTACGGGGGCAGCTTCAACGGTAAACACGACTGCCCTAGAGAATGTTCCCGTCACTTCCATAGAAGAAAAACTGGCGGGAGGAGTGGCAGGTATCACAATTTCCCAATCTTCCAGTAACCCCGGAGGTGTGAGTCATATCCGCATCCGCGGTATGGGTTCAATCAATGCCGGTAATGATCCGCTTTATGTAATTGACGGTACACCAATAACCAGTGGCGACATGTCAGAATTCACTTATAGCGATGCAGGCACAAACATCCTGGCTGGTTTGAATACCAATGATATAGAATCAATTACCGTCATCAAGGATGCAGCAGCAGCCTCACTCTACGGCTCCCGTGCCGCCAACGGGGTTATCGTCATCACGACTAAAAGCGGAAGCATGGGAAAGACACGGATCAATTTCCGCAGCGACTGGGGTTTTTCCAATATGGCAATCAATTACCGCCCTATGTTGGGAGGAGATGAGCGCAGGGAACTGCTATGGACCGGTTTGAAAAATTACGGACTGTATAATTCGGGAATGACAGAATCGGAGGCTTCGGCTTTTGCAGACAGTAACATTGACAATTATGCCGCAAAGCCTTCTACGGGATGGACCAACTGGAAAGACCTGCTTTTCCAGAACGGAAGCCACCAGAACTATCAGGTGGATGCATCGGGTGGTAATGAGCATACCCAGTTCTATGCTTCCATGTCCTACACGAAACAGGAAGGTATTGTGCAAAATCAGGGGATGGAACGTTTTACGGGAAATGCGAATCTGACCCATACGTTCAACCGGTTTACCTTGCAAGTAACCAGCCAGATATCAAAAGTAAGGCAGAACAAGACACTGGAAGGTACATCGTATGACGGAGCCGTGGCAAACTACGCATTCTTCCAAAGTCCTTCGACCACGGCATACGACGAGGAAGGGAACCTGGTGGATAATACAGGCAGCACCACGAACGGTGGAACCAACCCTTTATACGAATGGCAACACAGCTACGACCGTAGTACAATCTGGAAAACATTCAATACGGCCAAGCTGACCTACCGGATTTGGGACAACCTGAAGCTCAGCGAAAAGATTTCGTATGACTATACGACAAATACCAATGATGTGTTGTGGGACAGTTCTTCGAGCAATGGTTCCCCCACAGGTGTAATGCAACGTATTATCAATAAATCCGAGCAGCTGAACACACAGACCCAGCTGACTTATGTAAAATCATTCGGCGAACACAATGTGGATGCCCTGCTCGGATTCGAGACCGAAGACAACAACTATAACTACAACTATATAGCCGGACAAGAATATCCGGGTGATTTGTATGAATTTGTCAATGCAGGCTCTACCTCTGCGGAAAGTAATGACTACACGTACCGTATGACTTCTTTCCTGGGACGTGTGGATTATAATTTTGCAGAAAAATATTACCTGGGAGGCAGTTATCGTGCAGATGGAAGTTCACGCCTTTCCCGCGACAACCGATGGGGTAACTTCTGGTCCGTATCCGGTGCATGGCGATTCACTTCCGAAAAATTTGCGGATCCGGTGAAAAATGTACTGACAGACGGCAAACTGCGTTTCTCTTATGGTGTAAATGGAACGCAGCCCTCGGACTATTATGCTTATCTGAATCTGTACACCTACGGCATCATATACAATGGCCAGTCGGGTATGGCGATTGAAAGCATTGCGAATCCGGACCTGAAATGGGAGAAAAACAAGACTTGGAACATCGGTCTCGACTTGACTTTCTGGCATCGGCTTTCCGTTACATTGGATTACTATCAGCGCAAGACCACTGACCTGATTTATGATCTTCCTGTGTCACAGGTCACGGGATATTATGACTCCTCTTACGGCTATACTACTCCCCAAAACATCGGTTCATTGCAAAACAAAGGTGTAGAACTTTCTATCCAGTCTACCAACTTCAATACGAAGGATTTCACCTGGACTACCGCACTTAATTTGGGGCACAACAAGAACAAGCTGTTGACATTGGACGGTGAACAGAACGAAATCGTGTCAGGCCCGTTGATTCACCGGGTAGGCGAATCATATTATTCTTATTACCTGTATGAATATGCCGGTGTCGATGCGGAAACAGGAGACGAACTGTATTACATTAATGACGGTACTGAAAACTCACGCAATACGACCACGGACGTGAACGAAGCCAACAAGGTTATCGTAGGCAAGCATGAAGCAGCCATAGAAGGCGGCTTGACCAATAACCTGCGCTGGAAATTCATCGACCTGGGCTTTACGTTCACCTATTCACTCGGTGGGGAAGCATTCGACTATTCCACATGGCAGCATACCAATGGGGGTACTTATCTGTATACGGGAGCCGTTCCTGCTTCATACAACCTGGAAGACATGTGGTCAGGTCCAGGCGATACGGACGCCAAGTTGCCGAAATTCCAATATGGGAATTCGTCATACAGTACGCTCTCTTCACGTTGGCTGATGCCTACCGACTACCTGCGGTTGAAGAACCTGACTTTCGGTGTCACCATACCGGATCAGTTCACCAAGAAAGCAGGAATCAGCAAAGCACGCATCTATTTCTCAGGCACTAACCTGTTTACATGGAAGTCGAAAGACTTGATTGTCGATCCGGAAATGCCCGTTGACGGCCTATGTACATTCGAGACTCCGGCATTGCGCACCTTTGCATTTGGTATTGAGTTGAGTTTCTAAATCAATTAACACATTATATCTATGAAATTACTAAAGAGTTTATATACATTTACGATTGCCGCAGTTACAGCTTCGGTTTTCCCTTCGTGCGTCAACAACTGGCTGGAAGAGGAACCGGCAGACGGTATTGATGCCGAAACGGCAATTCAGACAAGTTCCGACCTTGCCAACGTGCGTACGGGCATGTACGCTGCGATAAAAGGCAACAGCAGCCTTATCAACTATTATGCCCGCCTGATGTTTATTTACGGTGACATACGCGGCGAGGATGTACAGTACGAGTATGAAGGGGGAAGCGGTCGCGCCAGTTTCTATTATTATATGACTTATTCTACGGCCGATGACTTCACCACCTCAACGGCTGTATGGCAGATGCCCTGGGTCGTAATAGGACGAGCCAACCGGATCATTGAGGCAGCGGAAGAAGGAAACCTGACCGATGCAGAAGAATCCGCGTCCACCATTGCCCAATACGAAGCCGAAGCCAAAGTAATCCGTGCAATGGCATTGTTTGACTTGACCCGCATTTACGGCAAGCCCTACACGATGGACCAGGGTGCCTCGCTGGGTGTACCCCTTGTCACTTCTTCCTTGGAATCGACAGATAAACCTGCACGGAGCACAGTGGCAGAATGTTATGATGCGGTTGAACAAGACCTGAACGATGCAATAGATTCGGGAGCACTTTATGAAGACAACGACCAGAATTACTACATCAACCTCTGGGCTGCCAAAGCTTTACTGGTGAGACTATATATCACCAAAGGTGAATGGAATAACGCACTGAGTGTAGCGGAAGACATCATTGAGAATTCTCCTTACCAGCTATGGACCGCGTCTGAATACGTGGATGCATGGCAGGAAAGCAATGCCAGCCATGCCAATGAAATGCTTTTTGAAATCAAAATCAACGATAGCACTGACTGGACAGACCGCGAAGGCATCGCTTACGTATATGCTGAAAACTCAAGTGCATCCCCGGGTTATGGCGATGTAGTTGTTACCCAGAGCTTTGCTGAGATGCTGATGTCTGATCCTTCGGACGTGCGCAACGATGTGCTGGTGGCTTCGGAGGAAAACTCTGAGAAATTTGATGGATATAAGGTGTACATCAACAAAATGCCGCCCGTCAATGGGGATGTCCGTTATGCTGATGTGCCGATGCTCCGTCTGTCCGAAGTCTACCTGTCAGGGGCGGAGGCAGCATACGAGGCCGGCAATACTTCCAAGGCAGCCGAATTGCTGAACGCCATCATCACGAACCGGACTACAGACGCGGACAAGACTGTAACCGCATCCGATATCACACTGGACCGTATCTACATCGAACGCCGCAAGGAACTGGTAGGCGAAGGACAACGCTACTTCGATGTGCTGCGCCGCGGAGAAACCGTTGTGCGCTACGAGTCTGTCAATGACAGGGGATGGCACGATATCCTGACGGAAGAGGCACGCACATTCAACCGCGAGTCGAAAAAAGCATTGCCTTTGATTCCTGTTGCGGAAATCAATGCGAATCCCAATATGGAACAGAATCCGTCCTATTAAATCCGGCAAGGTGTCCATCCGTAACGGATGACGGCAATAATCAGTATGACTTGTCTTTAAGGGTGTGCCTGCGTGAAGTGCGGCACACCCTTTCTTTATACGCTACACATCAAACCTCCAGATATGGCACTTCCTCGAATTTTGTTTCCGGGAACTCTTTTTCCAGCAGGCCGCGGAGGTAATCTTCGGTATCACGGCAGATACGCCTGTCTCCCTCTTCGGGGAAAATTCCCCTGCGCTGCACAACCTGCCCGAAGTAACCAATATCAGGGGATAATGCCCACGGGCAACCTTTCCGAAGTCTATCGGACGGCGGTCTATTTCCGCCGCCAGATATGGCGAACAGGGGTAACTTTGGAAAATTCACTGGCATATTCCGATGCTGCCAGAGTCGATCGCGCCTTCGACAGCAGACGAACTGTTGTCTTTCATCAAAGACGAACGTGCATGCAAACTGTTCCAGGAAAGCCTGCGGCTGTATGACCTGCGCCGTTGGGGAAATCCAGCGGAAGTGTACGCATACGGGGCACCGAACATTTCGTTCACTTACACCAATTATCAGATATCCGATCTGGTTTACCCGATTCCGAGTGATGAAGTCACAGCCGGATTCGGTGTGGAACAGAACGAGAACTGGTCATCCACTTTGCCAAGGTAAGTAAGATAAAAACCTTGCCGGGCTATAACCTTTCTTTGTCTTCGGCCAGTAAGAACTCACGCAGATGCACTTGCCTGACCCCCTGATAATTTCCTCCGGATGCCATTTCATCCATAGTGACTACATACTTGGGATAGTTGTCCGGGATTTCCAACAGGTTGCCGAACTCCCGTTGTGCGGTACTTTCATCGGGCAACAGATAAGCCACCTGTACATAGATGCGTTGCGTCCCTTTGCAGGCAATGAAGTCAATCTCTTTGTTGCCGTTCTTGCCCACATACACCTGGTAACCCGCTCTGAGCAAATCGATGCAAACCGCGTTTTCCATCCATTTGTTGATGTCGTTCCGATAACCGGAGCGGCGTATGGCATTCCGTATTCCCAGGTCTTCGAAATAATATTTGTCCCCTATCTCGAAGATTTTCATTCCCTGGGTTTCCATCCGTTGGATCTTGTAGACGAAGAAGCTGTTGTACAGAGCCCTCAGATAGTTCAGGATGGTTTGTACCGGCATGTTGACATGTTGAGATTTCAGGTATTTATAAATATTCTGCGCCGAAAATAAAGAACCTGTGTTGTCAGCCAGATAAGCTACCAGATTCTCCAGAAAAGAAACATTGCGTATGGATTCCCGGCTTACCACGTCCTTCAGCAAGATAGTGGAATAAACATTCCGTAGGTATTCGTAGACGATATTCTCGTCCATAGGCAAATGATATAGATAAGGCATTCCTCCATAAGTAAGGAATTTCTTCATATTGTCCTGCGTGTCAGCCAAATGATGAAATACGAGAAACTCCGCATAACTCAAAGAATGAACGTGGAACTCCATGTATCGTCCGGCGAGATGCGTGGCCAGTTCTCCGGAAAGCATTTTGGCATTGCTCCCCGTACAGTAAATATCACAAATCCCTTCGTTCAGCAAACTGCGCAGTGCCAGCTGGAAGTTCTCGATTTCCTGCACTTCGTCCACAAACAAATAATTATGTTCATTTCCAGCTACTTTTTGTTTAACATAATGATAAAGTTCCATATCATTCTTCAGTTGCGAGAACTCCAGCAACTCTTTATCGATGTAAATGATATTGGCATCCGGTTTCCGGCTGAGAATGGTATCGGACAGTTGCAAAAGGATATAGCTTTTTCCTATTCTGCGCTGTCCGGTAATCACTTTGATGATCCCTTTATCGACAAAGGGTTCTATCCGTCGGGTGTACAAGGGGCGTGGAATATACTCTTTCATGTCTATTGTGATTTACACTTATGCAAATATAAGCAATTCTATCTATCATGATTGACAGATAAACGTTTTTCTTCTATCACTTTTTCTTGCCACACCGGTTGTAAAATTGCTCTTTATATCTAAATCGCATTGTCAACCAATCCATGCATAAGCCTTTACCACCATTCCGTATGCCGTAACCGACTTCGCCATCCTGCACGAACAGGGCTATTATGCAGACAAAACTTTGCTGAGTTTATGGACAATGGGCATGCGTCCAACATGCTGAACAAAGTGATGAGTGACTTGTCTTTTTCTTTATACGCTACACATCAAACCTCCAGATATGGCACTTCCTCGAATTTTGTTTCCGGGAACTCTTTTTCCAGCAGGCCGCGGAGGTAATCTTCGGTATCACGGCAGATACGCCTGTCTCCCTCTTCGGGGAAAAGATTGTATGCCACCATGTACAGGGGGATTCCCCTGCGCTGCACAGCTTCTATGCTAAGCAACGTGTGGTTGACGCTGCCCAACCTGCCCGAAGTAACCAATATCAGGGGATAATGCCTACGGGCAATATAATCGATTGTCAGCAAATCCCGCGTCAAGGGAACCATAAGTCCGCCGGCACCTTCAAGCAAGACGGCATCGTAGCGTTCGCTTAAAACTTCCGTTGCACGGGCAATCTTTCCGAAGTCTATCGGACGACGGTCTATCTCCGCCGCCAGGTGTGGCGAACAGGGGTAACTGTAGATTTCGGGCATGGTCAGCTTCTCTTCGTCTTCGGGCAGCCGGCCCGTACCCATGATACGCCGATGCAATTCGATATCTTCCGAACAGCCTTCATTACCCGTCTGGATCAGTTTCTGTGTGATGGTACGAATGCCTTGCCTGTTCCACTCACGTGCCAGATAACCTGTGGCATAGCTTTTACCGATATCCGTATCAATGCCACTCACAAAATACACATTATTTTTCATCGTTTACACATTATTAAATAGATAGGATGATAAGTCAATGGAACCGTTCCGTCGGGGGCAGCGTAACGGCAAATGTATTCACGGGAGAACGCCTCCAGTTCCCCCTTTGTCCAGCAACAGGAACGGATACCCGTCACCCCCGTCCTTTTCAAGTGCCTCAGCACATCCAGCGGTGAGTCGAACGACAGTTGCACAATCTCTTCCTCACAACACACGAGTTCATAACCATCCGAAAGCGGGGCAGACAGTTCTTCCAGCGAACGATAAGGAAGTGTGTCGGAAGTCAATGCGCCAACCTCTTTCATGTTTTGCCTCCCGTAAGTGGCTAACGCCAGGTATCCCCCTTCGGACAGCAACCGCCTGCACCCGATCAAGAACCGTTCCGGCATGGCAAACCATTGCAACACCGAGCACGAAACAATCAGGTCCTGTCCGGAAGGGAAATTCAGGTTTTCGGCATCATCGGCCACAAAGCGCACCTTTTCCCCCAGCAGGTCGGCAATGTAAGGTTCCACCTCGGGACAAAGGTCGTTCAGCCACAAACGTTCCGGATGCCAGCGGCTCAAACAGATACGGGTAAACAATCCGGTTCCACACCCGATTTCGAGCATACGCCGATACTTAGTGCCGGGCACGTGTCTGCCTATTAGCCCTGCCAGGTATTCCGCCACCCTGTGCTGCACCTCCGCATGTTGTAGGTAAGTACCTGCCGCCCTGGCAAAGCGTGTCCGGATCAATGTCTTGTCCATACTTCGTCTTTACCCGACAGCAGCCGGTCGAACAGGCTGCCGTCATAATGTTCCGTTTCCCGTTCTTCCACCTCCACACCTTTCCATGCCTCACACTGGTTCGCAGGCGGGAAAATCTTGTCGCATGTACCGACAATCGCCCTGTCCCAACCAAAGCCGGAAGGAGGCAGGAGATGCACGCTGCGCCAGAGAGCAGCCAATTCCGCATGCAACTCATCCACCGGACGGTACGGGTGGTGCGAAAGGAATTCTTTCGTCCGGTCTGCCGTCCCGCAGATGCGCCGCCGGAAACGCGCCAAACCGTTCCCGTCAAAACATTCCAGCGTCTTGCGGAAAACTGCCTCAGGGATTCCCCTTCGGTCGTCGACCGGATAAGGAGTCCCGTTGACAGCAAGCTTCATTTCCCAAGGGTAATTATACCCGGCAAGAACCTGCCCGGCAGCCCATACCCCCATCGACCACGCCAACAAGCGCACCTCCCGGTAGCCTTCCAGCAAGGCATGGTCGAAATCCGGCGAACGGTAATCGAAACAAATCAGGCAGTCGTATCCTTCTGCCACCGGGCGGTCGAACAACCGCTCGTCACTCCCCCACCCTGCAAAGAAAAGCAGCAGGCGGGGATGGTGTTCTTTCTTTATAAACTTTTGTTGCATAGTCATTTATCTGTTCATATCGGATAGCATCTATCCAATTATGTACCTTTAAGGTATAAGCCAATGGTTTCGCACAGGTGTGACACAGCCTCTTCGGGTAGGGATGCCGTGAGCGACAGGCGCAGTCGTGCCGTACCTTCGGGCACCGTAGGCGGGCGGACAGCCAACACATAAAACCCACTCCGTTGCATTTCATCGGCTGCCAAGACCGCCTTGCCGCTCCCGCCTGCGATGACCGGCACGATGTGGCTGTCCGAAGGGCACGGGATTCCCGCTTTCCGTACCGCCTCGCGCACACGCCGCGACAGTTCCGCCAGCCTGGCACGGCGATCCTCCCACTGTTCCAGCCTCGAAAAGACGAATTTTGTCCACGCCACATTCAGCGGTGGCAACGCCGTGGTATAAATTAACGTCCGCATCCGGTTCACCAGATAATCGCGTATCAAGCGGTCGCACACTACGTAGGCACCCACCGATGCCAACGCCTTCCCGAATGTCCCGCACAGGAAATCGATGTCCTGCAGGCAGCCCTGCTCTTCCGCCACGCCCAGCCCATGCTGCCCGCGTACGCCGATGCCATGAGCTTCGTCCACGTACAGCATCACATTGCGCCAACGTTTCTTTATTTCCACCAGTTCCGCCAGCGGAGCCACATCGCCATCCATGCTGAATATACTCTCGGTCACAATAATAATACGGCCGAACGCGGTGTGATGCTTCCCGACCAATCGGGCCAACTGCCCGTAATCCTGATGCCGGTATCGTATACACCGGGCTGCCGACAAACGGATGCCGTCTATCAGGCTGGCATGTACCAACTTGTCGGCAAGTATCAATGTTTGCGCATCTGCCACCGCAGGCAATATTCCCGTATTGGCATGATAACCACTGCCGAACACCAGCGCACCCTCACGCCCGAAGCGCCGGGCAAGCAATTCCTCCAATTCGCTGAACACCGTAAAGTTCCCCGTCAGCAGACGTGAGGACGAAGCCGAAAGCAACCGGTCGCGTTCCGCTACATTCCGCAGGAATTCATCTTGCAGGCTGCGATCGGAAGCAAGCCCCAGATAATCGTTCGACGACACGTTCAGCATCCGCTTTCCGTCCTTTTCCACCCACATTCCGCAATGGGTTACTTCGGGCAATACCCGCAGATTGCCTGCCTCCTGCAGTTCGTGCAAGACCTGACTGTAAGACCTGTTCATCCGGCTTCCTCCATCTCACCTACAACCTTCACCAGTCCCGCCGTCAGCTCCGACAATTCCGCAGGAGTAATGACAAAAGGCGGCATCACATACACCAGCCTGCCGAAGGGACGCACCCAGATGCCCTCTTCCACAAAACGCCGCTGCATCCATGCCATGTCTACGGGCCGTTTGGTCTCGATGACACCTATGGCTCCCAGCACACGCACGTCTGCCACCTGCGGAAGAGCAGAAGCCGGAGCCAGCTCCTCACGCAACTGTTTCTCGATGCGTGCCACCTTCTCCTGCCATCCGTAGGAAAGCAACAGGTCTATCGAGGCCGACGACACCGCACATGCCAGCGGATTTGCCATAAACGTGGGACCATGCATGAATACGCGTGGCTCGCACGATGAAATGCCGTCTGCTACACGGGCATTGGCAAGCACGGCAGAGAAGGTCATGTAGCCTCCGGTCAATGCCTTGCCGATGCACATGATATCAGGTTCCACGCCGGCATGCTCCCAGGCAAACAGCTTGCCGGTACGCCCGAAGCCTGTGGCTATTTCATCGAAAAGCAGCAGCACACCGTATTCCCGGCACAATGCCGCCGCCCCTTCCAGGTAGCGGGGGTGATAGAAACGCATTCCGCCGGCCCCCTGCACGACAGGTTCCAATATCAATCCCGCCAGTTCACGATGGTGGCATTCCAGTGTATCGCGTAGCGGGCACAGGTCTTCCGCATCCCATTCCCCGCCGAAACGGCTCCGGGGTGACGGCACGAAATAACGCACGGGCAACGACGCGCCAAACAGGCTGTGCATGCCCGTGACAGGGTCACACACCGACATGGCATTCCACGTATCGCCATGGTAGCCCGAACGAATGGTCACGAAGTTGGTCTTCTGCGGATGCCCTTGCGCATACTGGTACTGCACTGCCATTTTCATCGCCACCTCTACCGCCACCGAACCGCTATCGGCATAAAAGATATGCTGCATTGAGGGAGGAGCCAGCTGCAAAAGTTTCTTCCCCAAATCTATGGCAGGCCCGTGTGTCAGCCCTCCGAACATGACGTGCGCCATGTCGTGCAACTGGGATTCTATCGCACGGTTCAGTTCGGGACGGTTGTACCCGTGGATGGCACACCACCACGATGACATGCCGTCCACTAACCTGGTACCGTCTGCCAACGTAATCACACACCCTTCCGCCCGCTCCACCTTGTACGTGGGAAGGGGATTGACAGTCGAAGTATAAGGATGCCACAGATGGTCGCGGTCGAAGGCATCAAAAACCACATTACAGTTCATAACCGGCCGCCTTTATCTGTTCCACATCTTCTTTTACCTTCGAACCCAACGTGGTAAGCAAGTCACCCACGATTGCCGAATTGATGCCCGCATGCAAGGCACGACGTACACCTTCCCTGCCCAATTGCGACCGTCCCCCCGCAAACCGGAGACAGGCGTCCGGATTGACAAAACGGAACATCGCCACCGTGCGCAGCACTTCTTCTTCCGCCAGGGGAGGCATGTTTTCCAATGGCGTTCCCTTGATGGGCTGTAACAGGTTCAGCGGAATCGACCGCACACCGAGCGACTTCAACGTAAAGGCAAGCTCCACCCTGTGTACCATGCGCTCGCCCATGCCGATGATGCCCCCGCTACACACCTCCATGCCTGCACGACGTGCCGCCTGCATCGTCCTGATTTTTTCCTGCTGCGTGTGCGTGGTACACAGCTTGCCGAAGTACGAAGGAGCAGTTTCCAGATTACAATGGTAACGGCTCACGCCCGCATCGTGCAAGGCACGCAGCTGTTCCTCCGAGACAAGTCCCAATGAGGCGCAAAGCCGGATATGCGTCTGCGCATGCAAAGAGGCAAAAAGGCTGCAAAGCATTTCCACTTCCCTGTCGGAAGGACGCCTTCCACTTGTCACCAGCGAAAAACGGTTCACTCCCTGCGACTCGTTCAGGCGGGCATGCCGCAGGCATTCTTCCGCCGACACCAGCCCGTAGACCTGTACGCCCGTGTCGTAGTGTGCCGACTGCGCACACCACTTGCAGTTCTCCGGACAACGTCCCGACTTGGCATTGATGATGGAACACATATCGAACTTACGAGGGGCACAACGCACCGTAATACGGTGTGCAGCCTCGCACAACACGTCCAACGGGGTTTCTTCCGCCAGCCTCAACACCTCTTCCGGCTGCAACGCCTTCCCGTTGTAGACATCTTCTTCCAATTTTTCTGTCAATAAATCCTTTGTTGTCATAAGCATATCATAAAAAACGGGATGGGAAAACCTGCCTCACGCGCCACTTTCCGACACCTGTAAACATGTTTTCCCATCCCGTCCTGTCAAATGAGACGAAAATCCCCGTACGCCCGGGGCTGTTTCCACACAACCCGAACACGATGCAGCCAACTGTTCCGGACAAAGTCCGGCAAACCTGCCTCCCCCGCCACTGTCGGGGGCAGTCCCTTCTTCATGACGGTCGTGTTCCACCTCCACCTTACGGATACCCCGGAGCATGGCTCCGTTCCTGTCCTTGCCCAACGCGGAGTCGGCAATTCCTTTCGCCACCTGTCCGATGGTCACACACCGGTGCATGCTGGCAAAAGCGGCATATTTCTTCCGGCTCCAGAGGCGGAAGCGGATACTGGGGGACAATATGCAGGCATGTTTTCTCATGTTCGTATCAATCCGGATGCAAGTTTACGAAAAAATACCAGAATAACCAAACATTACAAAGACAGCAGGGCAAATGTATCCAATTTATAATTAATTAGAAATCAGATGCAATTATTTTTAACCCCACGCTAATATCCGGGAATCCACATCTGATAATCATTTAGTTATATCCTTAAAATTTAGATGCGTTTGCCCTGAATACTTCTCTAAAGGTTTTGGCAAAGAGACAAAGATTGTCTGAAAACAAGCTCTTAATTCCAAAAGCAAAAAAATCATTCGAAGGCAAAGATTTCTACAAAAATTTCCTACTTTTGTAATCGGATTGAGGCAACTCTTTCCAAGACATGTTGAAAATAAGAGGCGTTATGTCTTCTTCTTGTACGAGAAAAGCGTAGGAAACTAATCTCAAGTGAACAAGAGAAGGTGTAATGGTCTCCACGCATATAGCGTGGGGCTGTTATTCCCACATCTGTTCACAAGGTATTCCTACCACCTTCTCGTAAAGACGTGGCACATACAGTTCCCACGCTTGAACCGAATAGCATCCTATATTTTTCTGATTATCAAATTACACGTTCAATACT
>CAZAUU010000053.1:0-15611 GCA_964488405.1 uncultured Phocaeicola sp. | reverse complement strand
AATTTGCCTCTATGATACCTGTGGCGGGTAGTGCCTATACCTATTCGTATGCAACGATGGGCGAACTGATTGCGTGGATTGTCGGTTGGGACCTTGTATTGGAATATACTGTGGGTTGCACGGTGGTCAGTATCAGTTGGAGCCGTTATTTCACGGTCTTTTTGGAGGGTGCGGGTATCTATTTGCCTCAATCGCTGACAGCTTGCCCGTGGGACGGAGGTATCATCAACATTCCGGCTATTATCATTGTGGTGTTGATGAGCCTTATCCTGATGCGGGGGACGGCAGGGAGTTCTTTCTTCAATGGCCTGATTGTTTTCCTGAAAATCGGAGTAATCCTGACTTTCATCTTTTTAGGCTGGCAATTCATCGAGGCGGACAATTATGTCCCTTACATCCCGGAAAACACCGGTAAGTTGGGCGAGTTTGGTTTTTCCGGTATCCTGCGAGGAGCTGCCATCGTGTTCTTCGCCTTTTTGGGATTTGATGCCGTAAGCACGGCGGCACAGGAAACGAAAAATCCACGACGGGACATGCCTGTCGGCATTCTGGTATCGTTGTTGGTATGCACCATATTGTATATATTGTTCGCGCATGTCATGACGGGTGTGGCGCACTATACCGACTTCGAAGGGCAGGAAGGCATCGCCCCGGTAGCGGTGGCTATCGAGCACATGGGGCATGTGAATGCTGAAGGCATACTTGTGCCCGCCTATCCTTGGCTGAACAAGGTAATCATCCTGGCCATTCTTTTCGGTTATTGCTCGGTGATTATGGTGACCTTGTTGGGGCAGAGCCGTGTCTTCCTCAGCATGAGCCGCGACGGGCTTCTGCCTGCCTTTTTTTCGCGCATCAATCCACGGTTCCGTACGCCGGTGCATAGCAACTGTCTGTTTATGGTAGTCGTCAGTTTGCTGGCAGGATTTGTTCCGGCACGGGTAGCCGGCGAGATGACCAGTATCGGCACCTTGCTCGCCTTTACTTTGGTGTGTGCCTCCGTACTGATTGTACGCAAGACCATGCCTGACGTACACCGCGCCTTTAAGACACCGTGGGTGCCGTTTGTGCCGGTCATGGGCATACTGACGTGCTTGTGCATGATGTGTTTCCTGCCTGCCGACACTTGGATACGGCTGGTGTTGTGGATGTTGGTAGGACTGGACATCTATGCTTGCTACGGGCGGAAACACAGCAAGCTGGAACCCGGCCGGGCATACCGTAAAGGTGATACGGTTCTGAATGTCCTGGGGCTGGCGCTTTCGGTGCTGAGTGTCATTACAGGCTTGTGGCATCAGCAGACGGTGGGGTGGGAAGCCGACAAGACGTTACTGGTTGTATCGTTCGTATTCGCTTTCATGCATTGCGCCTGGTATATGCTCCGGCTTTGGAAGCAGGCAAGGGAAATTCATACAGGGAATTAATTAAAAATCAATAATAAAATAAGGAAGGACAGAAAAAATTGGATATAAACCAATGAATATAAAACAAAAAGCTGTTATTTTGCGCCATTTTAAATAATATGGAAACGAATAAACTTTGGGTTGCTGTCCGTGCGGCATTGGATGCGGGGGCGGCGATAATGGAGATATACACCAATCCGGATGCGGATTTCGGGATAGAGCGTAAGGCGGATAATTCTCCTTTGACGATAGCCGACCGCTGTGCAAACCGGGTTATAACCGGACAACTGTCTGCTTTGCCCTATCCGGTGCTGAGCGAGGAAGGCAGGATGATCCCGGCAGAAGAACGGCGGCAATGGAAGGAACTCTGGATTGTAGACCCTTTGGATGGGACAAAAGAGTTTATCAAACGAAACGGGGAATTTACGGTGAATATTGCCTTTGTAAAAGAGGGTGTCCCCGAAGCGGGGGTAATCTATGTGCCGGTGAGTAAGCAGCTCTATTTTGCGGATAGCGTGTCCGGTGCCTATAAGGTAGAGGGAATCACCGCGTTGCAGGCGGACGACACATGGGATACATTGCGGGCACGGGCACACCGTTTGCCTTATGCGGGAAGCCAAAGGGATGCCTTTGTTATAGTAGCCTCCCGCTCGCATCTGAATGCTGAAACACAGGCATATATCGATGAAATGAAACAGCGGTACCCGTGTGTGGAAATTGTATCGAAAGGCAGTTCGCTCAAGATGTGCCTGATAGCCGAAGGGAAGGCGGATGTTTATCCGCGTTTTGCCCCTACGATGGAGTGGGACACGGCAGCGGGGCATGCAATCGTGCGTGCCGCCGGCGGTGAGGTGTACCAGGCAGGGAAGGATGTTCCGTTATCTTACAACAAGGAAGATTTGCTGAACCCGTGGTTCGTTGTTTCAAGTAAACTTTAACCTCTGTAAGAGTATGACTTTTGAAATTATCTTTGTATTACTTGGGTTGATAGGGATGTTGGCCGCCCTCATTATGGACAAGATGCGTCCGGGCATTGTATTGCTGACCTTGGTGGTGCTCTTTATGGTGGCAGGTATTATCACGCCGGGGCAAATGGTGGCAGGCTTCAGCAACCGGGGGATGATAACGGTGGCTTTGTTGTTCTTGGTCAGCGAAGGGGTGCGCCAGAGTGGGGCACTTGCGACTATTGTAAAAAAAATATTGCCTGAAAAGAAAACCACGGTAACCCGGGCCCAGTTGCGACTGTTTCCTGTCATAAGTGCCTTTTCGGCTTTTCTCAACAATACGCCGGTGGTGGTTATCTTTGCCCCTATCATCAAGAATTGGTCGAAGAAAGTGGGGCTTTCATGCACGAAATTCCTGATACCTTTGTCGTATGCCACCATTCTGGGCGGACTTTGTACTCTGATAGGCACTTCTACCAATTTGGTGGTACACGGCATGATGATAGAGCGTGGGTTCGAGGGACTGAAGATGTTCGACTTGGCTTATATCGGGATACCCATCACCGTGGCAGGCCTTCTTTTCATCATTCTGGCATCAAAAAAGCTTTTGCCCGATGAACGTCCCGATAGCTTTGAGGAAGAAGAGGCGGGTAACGCCGGCGAAAGCGGGCGGCATATCGTGGAGGTGGTATTGGCATCCCGATTTCCGGGATTGAAGCGTAAGCTGAAACATTTCGACTTTAAACGCCGTTACGGCGCCGAGATAAAGGAAATCCGCCAGGGGGGGCAAGTGGTTACGGAAAACCTCGGTGAAGTAAGGCTCCAGGAAGGAGATACGTTGGTGTTGCTCGCTGATGATTCTTTCACAAAGACATGGGGGGATTCATCCGTGTTTCTGATGATTACCAACGGGCAGGAGATTCCCGCCCGTTACATACCCGTGTGGAAAAAATGGATTGCGTTGGTTCTGCTGCTCATTATGATTGTCGGAGCCACTATCGGCGATTTGCCTGCTATCCAGGAACGTTTCCCGCATGTGAAGATGGACATGTTCTTCTTTGCTTCGGTAACGGCAGTGGTTATGGCATGGCTCAAGCTCTTCCCTCCCAAGAAATACACGAAATATATTAGTTGGGATATCCTGATTACGATTGCGTGTGCATTTGCCATCAGCTCTGCCATGGAAGAGTCGGGCCTGGCGACACTGATAGCCGAATTTATCAAGGAGGTTTCCGGCTCGTTGGGTGCATGGGGAGCATTGGCTTTGCTTTATTTTGTGACCTTGGTCATTACCGAGCTTGTCACCAACAATGCCGCCGCCGCCCTTGCTTTCCCGTTGGCATTGGAAACTTCCGGAAAGTTCGGTGTAGACCCGATGCCTTTTTTCATAGCCATCTGTATAGCTGCATCGGCAGGCTTTGCCACGCCTATCGGTTATCAGACCAACCTGATTGTGCAAGGTGCCGGGAACTATAAGTTTATGGATTTTGTTAAGATTGGCCTGCCAATGGACTTACTTGTGATGATTCTATCGATAGGGCTTATCCCATTGATTTGGCCGTTTGCCCCGGCATGAGATTTATCGCCGCAAGGGATGTAGATGGACGGAATCTTTCCTTGGGGTTTTCAATATGTTCATATAAATTGTAAATTATAAAGCAGATGAGTGACATTTATCCGATATTTGACAAGATGCTTTCCCGTGCCGACAAAGAAAACCTGTTGTGCCAGCATGGGGTAATGATCTGGTTTACCGGATTGAGCGGATCAGGGAAGAGCACCCTTGCTGTTTCTTTGGAACGCGAGTTGCAACAACGGAATTTGCTTTGCCGTGTATTGGACGGTGACAATATCCGTAGTGGCATTAACAGCAATTTGGGTTTCTCTTCTGAAGACCGGATGGAGAATATACGCCGTATTGCCGAAGTGGGGAAATTGTTTGTGGATACGGGCATTATTACCCTTGCGGCATTTATCAGTCCGACCAATGAGATGCGCGAAATGGCTGCAGGCATCATAGGGGAAGACGATTTCTTGGAGGTGTATGTCAGTACCCCGGTCGAGGAATGCGAACGGCGTGATGTAAAAGGTTTGTATGCCAAGGCGCGTAGAGGTGAAATCAAGGATTTTACCGGTATTTCGGCTCCTTTTGAGATCCCCGTACATCCCGCTTTATCGCTCGATACTTCAGTGTTGTCCCTTGAAGCATCTGTCAATCTGCTTCTGGAATTGGTGTTACCTAAAGTAAGAAAAGAATAAAATCATACAATCATGCAAGAAGAATATAACCTGAGTCATCTGAAGGAGCTCGAAGCCGAGTCTATCCACATCATTCGTGAGGTGGCTTCCGAATTTGAGAATCCGGTAATGTTGTACAGTATCGGGAAGGATTCATCGGTTATGGTACGTCTTGCCGAGAAGGCTTTTGCGCCGGGCAAGGCTCCGTTTCCCCTGATGCACATTGATTCGAAGTGGAAATTCAAGGAAATGCTGGAATTCCGTGATGCCTATGCTCGGGAACATGGGTGGAAACTGATTGTGGAAAGCAATATGGATGCGTTCCGTGCCGGGGTAGGACCGTTCACCCACGGGAGTAAGGTGCATACCGACTTGATGAAGACCCAGGCATTGCTGCATGCGCTGGACAAATACAAGTTTGATGCCGCATTCGGTGGGGCACGTCGTGACGAAGAAAAATCGCGTGCCAAGGAACGTATCTTCTCTTTCCGTAACGAATTCCACCAATGGGATCCGAAGAACCAGCGTCCGGAGTTGTGGGATATTTACAACACCCGTATCCGCAAGGGAGAGAGCATCCGCGTGTTTCCTTTGAGCAATTGGACCGAATTGGACGTGTGGCAATACATCCGTATAGAGAAAATTCCGATTGTTCCCTTGTATTTTGCCAAAGAACGTCCGGTCGTGAATATCGACGGGCAGTTGATTATGCCAGATGACGATCGCTTGCCGGAAAAATACCGCGAGAAGATAGAGATGAAGAAAATCCGTTTCCGTACATTGGGATGCTGGCCCCTGACGGGCGCCATTGAAAGTGAGGCTGATACCATCGAGAAGATAGTGGAGGAAATGATGACCACCACCAGGAGTGAACGTACTACCCGTGTAATCGACTTCGACCAGGAAGCCAGCATGGAGGAAAAAAAACGGGAAGGATATTTCTAACCCCAAAACCCAAAAACACATGGAAGAAATAGATAAGACCAAATCAGGAAATCCGATGGAAGGGGAAGCCAGAGGCAAAATGTCCATCGAAGAGTTTTTGAGAAAAGACGAGGAGAAAGACTTGCTGCGTTTCTTGACCGCAGGTTCGGTGGACGATGGAAAATCAACTTTGATAGGGCGTTTGCTTTTCGATAGCAAGAAAATATACGAAGATCAGTTGGATGCTTTGGAACGGGATAGCAAACGGGTCGGCAATGCCGGTGAACATATAGACTATGCCTTGCTGCTGGACGGGCTGAAAGCCGAACGCGAGCAGGGTATCACAATCGATGTGGCATACCGCTATTTCTCCACCAACCACCGTAAATTCATCATTGCCGATACGCCGGGGCACGAACAATATACGCGCAACATGATTACCGGAGGGTCTACCGCCAATTTGGCGATTATCTTGGTGGATGCACGTGCCGGGGTGATTACGCAGACGCGCCGGCACAGTTATCTGGTTTCTTTGTTGGGCATCAGGCACATCGTATTGGCGGTAAATAAAATGGATCTGGTGGATTTCTCAAAGGAAGTGTTCGACCGGATTGTCGCCGATTACAAGGCATTCATCACACCGCTGGGGATTCCCGATGTGACATGTATCCCCTTGTCGGCTTTGGACGGGGACAATGTGGTGGAGAAATCCGGCCGTACTCCGTGGTATGAAGGAACATCCCTGTTGGAATACCTCGAAACGGTGCATATCGGGAATGACTATAATCTGAAGGATTTCCGTTTCCCGGTGCAATACGTGTTGCGTCCCAACTTGGACTTTCGGGGATTTTCGTCAAAAGTGGCTTCGGGCATTGTACGCAAGGGGGATGAAGTGTTGGCTTTGCCTTCGGGCAAGAAGACCCGTGTCAAAGCGGTCTATTCGCCCGATGGGGAATGTATTTACGCTTATCCGCCGATGTCTGTCATGTTGGCCTTAGAAGATGAAATTGATGTTTCACGCGGAGAGATGTTGGTACATCCCGACAATGTACCCTTAATAGGACGGAATTTTGAAGCGATGTTGGTGTGGATGGATGAGGAAAAGATGGATCTGGAAAAGTCTTTTTTCCTGAAGCAGACCACCAATACCAGCCGTACACGTATTGATTCCATCAGATACAAGGTGGATGTTAATACCATGGAACATCTCAGTGTGGAGAACGGCAAACTGGCGAAAGAGGAAGTCCCTATGCAGTTGAACCAGATAGCACGGGTCGTGCTTACCTCTTCGAAGGAACTTTTCTTCGATCCGTATACCGAAAACAAGGCGACAGGTTCCTTTATCCTGATAGATCCTATTACTAACAACACCAGTGCCGCCGGCATGATTATTGGTAAGGTAGAAGACAAGGATATACACAATGCAGTGGAAATTCCTGTACTGGATTTGCCTAAAATGGGTATTGCCCCGGAACATTATGAAGCTGTGGAAACGGTTGTGAAGGAACTGGAACGTCGTGGATATTCGATTGAAATAAAAAAATAACTTTAAACGAAGGATTGGGAACGCAATCCTCCATTTTTGATTACGTAATATGGGATTATTGGAATTTAGCAAATTGCCGGTGAATACGCTTGTAGGAGCCGACTGGGAAACATTTAATGCAATAACGAAAGGCCGGCACATCGACCCTGCCTATCGGGGGAAATTCAGATTGACGAAAGCTATATGTCGCCTGCTTTCCATTTTGAAGCCGCTTCAGGACCGGCGCTATGGAAAATTGTTGGCACGGAAGCCACTCGAACACGCACCGGTATTTATCTTGGGGCACTGGCGCAGCGGCACCACTTTCATGCACAACGTATTTTCTTGCGACAGGCATTTCGGGTATAACACCACGTACCAGACTGTGTTCCCGCACTTGATGATGTGGGGGCAGCCTTTCTTCAAGAAAAACATGAGTTGGCTGATGCCCGACAAACGCCCTACCGACAACATGGAACTGGCGGTAGACCTTCCGCAAGAGGAGGAGTTTGCCCTCACCAACATGATGCCTTACACGTATTATAACTTCTGGTTCTTGCCGAAGCACGTGCAGGAGTATGCCGACAAATATCTGCTTTTCGATGGTATCACGGAAGCCGAACTGAAGGTGTTCGAAGAAATATTTACCAAACTCATCAAGATTTCGCTGTGGAATACGCACGGAAGCCAGTTCCTTAGCAAGAATCCTCCACATACGGGTCGGGTGAAAGAACTGGTGAAAATGTTCCCCGATGCGAAATTCATCTATCTGATGCGTAACCCCTATACTGTGTTCGAGTCGACACGGAGTTTTTTTACCAATACCATAAAGCCCTTGATGCTGCAGGATATCAGCGACGAACAGCTGCAAGAAAACATCCTTTCCATTTATGCCAAGCTGTATCATAAGTACGAGGCAGACAAGCATTTCATCCGCGAAGGCAATCTGGTGGAAGTCCGTTTTGAGGATTTCGAAAAGAATGCGTTCGATCTGACACAGGAAATTTATCAAAAGCTTTCTATCCCCGGTTTCGATGAAGCCCGTTCGGCTATAGAGGCATACGTCAACAAGAAAAAAGGTTACAAGAAAAACCAATACCAGTACAATCCCGAAACGGTGAAATTGGTGGAAAAGAATTGGTCGTTCGCCCTCGAACAATGGAATTATAAATTATAATCCTTTGCCGGTCGGTTGCCAATGAAAAAGGATGTGCTTTTTGACACATCCTTTTTCATTTAAGAACTGTTTTAATGCTTACGGAAAGTTAGGCTCCAAATGACGCTGGATCCATTTCAGGTGTCCGTATTCCGTATCTTCGGATGTCCAGTGCTCATTAATGGGCGTAATCAAGGCTTCCTTGGGACAGGTCAGCACATTATATATAATGTAGCTGGTGGTAGGGGGACAAGTGTCGTCATTATACCCCCATGTCATGTAGACCGGAACCTTGATTTGCCTGGCAAAGTTTACTACATCGTAGTATGCAAGCACCTTGATCTTTTCGGGCGTGTCCATTCCCTGGTAATTCTTAAAGAGATGGGGATAGCCTCCTGCACGTCCTGCCTTATAGCCTGCCATATCGCTCAAGGCAGGATGATTTGCCACGCATGCGGTGACGCGGCTGTCCAATCCCGCTGTGACCAGTGCCAAGGCTCCTCCCTGGCTCCCTCCCTGTACTATGACATTATTCCCATCCCAGTCGGGCAACGAGGTAAGGTAGTCAATGGCACGCACGCAGGACAGGTAGACTTTCTTCATGTAATAATTGTCGCGGTTGTCGATGCCATTCACCAGATAATTGCCGAAAGCCGATGATATTTCCTTGAACTCTTCGTCCGACATTTTCGGATTTAACCCGTGGATTTCCATTTCCAGACGAATGCAGCCTTCTTCTGCATAATAGATATGGCGTCCGGGTTCCTTGATGGTTTTCACGCCAGCCCCCGGAGGACAGAGTACGACAGGGTATTTGCCTGGGGCTTTCGGGCGGGTAAGGTAACCGTAAATATACAAACCCGGTCGGAAGCATTGCAACTTGACAAGGTAGCATTCCGTTGTTTCCGAAGCATATTCCGGTGCAGGTTCTATGGTATACTTCATCGGGCATTTGGCGGCTTCTGCTTTGTTCTGTTCCCAGAATTCATTGAAGTCGGCAGGAAGTTCCGTATAGGGTTGCAATTTCTCGGGAGAAAAACCGATTTTGATGTGATGCTTGTACGTTTTGCCGTCAATTGTTGCCGAAAGACGGCAATCACGGAAACCGGGTTCTTTCATGGTACCGGCTTGGATAATGGCACGTCCGTCCTTCAGTGTTACGGAGCCGCTGGCATCGGCAGGCATCATGTCGCCTCCCAATTCGTATTTCACTTCCACCCCGTTTAGCGGAATCCCGTATTTATAAAATTGAACTTCAATCTTCGCCTTTTCACCCGTTTCATAGAGCCAGTCGGCATGGTCGGGCACTGTCACCCACAGTACATCGCTTCGATATGGATAGTTTTCGGCAAATACAAAAGATGCTATCATTGCCAGACAGCATACGGAAAGGCCCTTCAAAAAAGTATGTTTACATGTTTTCATGACTTGTTTCTTTTGACAATGTCACACATAAGTTTCCAAGAACTTTACCTGTCCTTCCGGCTTCACTCCAAGATGCTGTGTCGTGGCAGGAAACAGCACTGATTCGCCTGCGCGGACAGGTACGACATTCCCCTCGTTGTCCGATACGGTACAGGACCCTTCCATACAGATGTAAATCACGAATGAATCCAATCCGCTGTAGTCTATGGCCATCGGGCGGGTGAGGTCGTATAATGTCGTGGTGAAATACGGGCAACCTACCAGCTTCACCGGCTCGTCTAGTTTGGGGGTATAGTGTGTACGGTAATCCTCACTTACCGCATAGTCGATAGCCTCTTTTGAAAGTTCGGTATGCAGTTCGCGCGTATTCCCGTTCTTGTCCTTGCGGTTAAAATCATAGATGCGGTAAGTGATGTCTGACGTCTGCTGTATTTCAGCAATGAAACATCCGGCTCCGATACTGTGAATGCGTCCGGCCGGAAGGAAAAACACATCGCCCGGTTGTACGGCATAGTCGGCCAATGCGTCGCAAATGGTATTGCCTGCAATCATCTGGCCATACTCATCGGGGGTAATCCGTTTGCTCAACCCCGAACGCAGGTGGGCTTTGCCCCCGTCATTCCCGATGACATACCACATCTCGGTTTTCCCCATTGAATTATGACGTTTCATCGCCAGTTCATCATTGGGATGAACCTGAATGGACAAATCCTGTTGCGCATCGATAAACTTGATTAACAAGGGGAACTTCCCTCCGAAACGCTTGTAGTTGTTCTCTCCTACCAAGGCTGCCTTATATTCGTCCATCATCTGCGTGAGGTCTTTTCCCTCATCAGGACCATAGGCTACTACTGACTCATTCCCTTTCACGTCCGAAATCTCCCAACTTTCCCCTACTTGCGCCTGTTGGCAGTCAAGGTGCTTGAACGGGATAATTTTTTCTCCTCCCCAGAGGGTCGATTTCAAAATAGGTTTAAACTTCAAAGGATACATAGAATTAAGGATTAGGCTAATTTCATTGATTCCCGGCAAAGGTATAAAAACTTATTGAAATTCCGCACATCCTCCGGGAATACATGCACAATGAAAACATGCCCGGCACCGTCCCGTTACGGGCAGTCAATCAGCCGGAGGTACAACACGCAACACCAATACATGTTGTGTATTTTCCGTTACGCGGAAACGGTTGTCCGTACGTTCGTTTACCAGCCATACGATATCTTCTCCGGAACACACCACATACTGGCGTTCCTTGTCGAAAAGCGAAAACTTGCGGTCACGCAGATAATCGCGCACCTTCTTGAAACCCCGCATGCCAAAAGGGACAAACTTGTCGCCCGGACGCCACTTGCGAAGCACGAGCGGTCCTTTCACTTTCGAGGCATCCAGGTAAGCCACCTCCGCATTGCGGGGCACACAAAACCCCGGTGCAACCTCCTGCACTTCCTGCTTTAATACAAGGAGATTCCCTGTTGACCCGGTGTCGCGTTTCTGCACCAACAGGCTGTCACGGTTGCGCAGTACGGTATAACCGGGTGAATGGAACATGCGTCCCGGCTCCGCATCCAAACTCCGCCAGATATCATCCAGCTGGGAAGCGTTGAACCCCAACGGATGAAGCAGTTCGAACAAGACAGCCCGGGGCGCTGTTTCCATCTGTAGGAGGGGAATGCTGATGATACCTTCTTCCACCTTCACGCGTTGGCAGGCCGCGTGCATAGCTTTGCTGTAAACTTTTTCTACATCCGAAAGGCGTTGGGCAGTAGCGGCTATCGTGTCGTAAACAGAAGGATTAATCTCGCACAACAGGGGCAAAACATCCAGACGCAACTTGTTTCGTACGAATTTGTCTTCCATGTTGGTACTGTCGGATACGTATTCCTGTCCTAACGTCCCCAGATAATCCAGAATTTCTTTTCGGCTCACCTCCAACAAAGGACGGGCTATCCGCCCGTTTTTCGGACGGATGCCTTTCAGGCCTTGGATGCCTGTACCCCGCACCAGATTGAGCAAGAATGTTTCTACATTGTCGTCACGGTGGTGGGCCACACAGATTGCCTCCGCGCCTTCCTGTCTGCGCACGTCCTCAAACCAGGCATAACGCAGCTCCCGTGCCGCCATTTCAATGGAAATTCCCTGTCTTTTGGCATACGTCTGCGTATCAAAGCCTTTGACATGGAGCGGGACACACAATTTCCTGCAAAGATCCCGCACAAAGGTTTCGTCCCGGTCAGCTTCCATCCCGCGTAAGTGGAAATTGCAATGTGCCGCCACGCACGTATATCCGTTTTGCAGCAATACACGCAACAAAGCCACCGAATCGGCTCCCCCGCTCAGTGCCACTACGAGTTTGTCATTGCTCCCGAACAACTTCTTCCTGCGGATGTATCCCATTATTCTCTTCTGAAACATGCAGGCAAAGATAAGAATTCCCCTGCACATTCCCTTCATAAATAGTGGAAAAGGAAGAATCCGGGATAGTGCTATTATTTAAAAACAATCTAAATAACTTGCACGGCTGGAATCTATCCTATATATTTGCCCCCATAAATTGATAATGGGACATGAGGCTATCAGAACTTAAGACAGGAGAGAAAGGGGTCATCATCAAGGTCATGGGACACGGTGGATTCCGTCGGCGCATCATCGAAATGGGTTTCATCAAAGGGAAACAGGTGGAAGTAATCCTGAATGCGCCTCTGAAAGATCCTATCAAATACAGAATCATGGGATACGAAATTTCGCTCCGCAGGCAGGAAGCCGAAATGATTGAAGTGGTAAGCGAACAAGAAGCGCGTGTCTTGATTAAGGAGAACGAGTTTCATGTCCCGATAAAGGAAAATGTTCCCGTACCGGAAAACAGGTTGCAGGAAATAGCACAAGGGAAGCGGCGTACCATCAACGTGGCATTGGTGGGGAATCCCAACTGCGGGAAGACTTCGTTGTTCAATATCGCTTCCGGGGCACACGAACGCGTGGGCAACTACAGTGGCGTAACGGTAGATGCAAAGGTCGGGCATTTCGACTTCCAGGGATACCATTTCCGGCTGGTCGATCTCCCCGGCACGTATTCACTTTCGGCATATAGCCCCGAGGAACTTTATGTGCGCAAGTACATCACCGACGAGACCCCCGATGTAATTATCAACGTAGTAGATGCAGGCAACATAGAGCGCAACCTCTACCTTACCACCCAGTTGATAGACATGAATGTGCGTATGGTGGTGGCACTGAACATGTATGACGCATTGGAGCATAGCGGCAATACCCTCGACCACAAGATGCTGGGGCAGTTATTGGGTGTGCCCATGATACCCACCGTGAGCCGTGCAGGCAGGGGGATTCACACCTTGTTCCACGTCATCATCGGCTTGTATGAAGGTGCCGACTTCGTGGGGCAAAAGGAAGAGATACAAGACGAGGCGATACGCGAATTCCGTGAATGGCATGCCCGTTATGTGCCTGACCACAAGTTTGGAAGCAAGGAAGAAGTAAACGGGTTTGATTCGAAAAGTTATATCCGCCACATCCATATCAACCATGGTCCGGAACTGGAGCGGAGCATTGAGGCAGTGAAAAAAGAAATCTGCAAGAACGACGACATCCGTTACAAATACTCCACCCGCTTCCTTGCCATCAAGCTGTTGGAGAACGATAAAGATGTGGAACAACACATTGTGGCAACATTCCCGAACGGGAAGGAAGTCATCGATACGCGTAACAAGGAATTCGAACGCATCCGCCAGGTGCTGAACGAAGACAGCGAACAGGCGATTACTGATGCCAAATACGGTTTCATATCGGGCGCGTTGAAAGAGACTTATGTGGAAAAGAACCACGATCCCGAAGCCTTTACGCGCGTAGTGGACAGCATCGTGACCCATCGTATATGGGGATTTCCCATCTTCTTTCTCTTCCTCTATCTGATGTTTGAATGCACGTTCACTTTCGGTGCCTATCCACAAGACTGGATTGAATGGGGCGTCGAACAAATAGGCTCCCTTGTAAACACCTATATGCCTGACGGCCAGTTGAAAGATTTGATTATCGATGGTATCGTTGGCGGGGTGGGAGGTGTCATCGTGTTCCTGCCCAACATCCTGTTGCTTTATGTCTTCATCTCCTTCATGGAAGATTCCGGCTACATGGCGCGTGCCGCCTTCATCATGGACAAGCTCATGCACAAAATGGGGTTGCACGGCAAATCGTTCATCCCCCTCATCATGGGATTTGGATGCAATGTGCCTGCTATCATGTCATCGCGTATCATCGAAAGCCATAAGGCCCGTCTGGTCACCATGCTGGTCAACCCGCTGATGTCGTGTAGCGCACGTTTGCCTATCTATCTGGTCATGATCGGTGCTTTCTTTCCCACAAAAGCCAGTCTGGTGTTGCTTTCCATCTATGCGGCAGGCATCCTGCTTGCCATACTGATGGCACGCATCTTCAGCAAGTTTCTGGTAAAAGGCGAGGATGCTCCTTTCGTCATGGAACTTCCTCCCTATCGTATGCCTACTGCAAAGGCTGTGGTGCGCCACACGTGGGAGAAAGGCGCACAATACCTGAAGAAAATGGGAGGAATCATCATGATTGCGTCCGTTATCATCTGGTTCCTCGGCTATTATCCCAACCATGAACGCTATGATAACATTGTCGAGCAGCAGGAAAATTCGTACATCGGTAAGATAGGCAAGGCAATGGAACCCGTAATCGCGCCATTGGGTTTCGACTGGAAGATGGGCATCGGCATCCTGTCGGGCGTAGGAGCCAAGGAACTGGTGGTAAGCACGCTTGGTGTCCTCTATACAAACGATGGGGACATTGACAGCATCAACCTTTCCGACCGTATCCCCATCACACCGCTGGTGGCCTATGGATATATGCTTTTCGTATTGATTTATTTCCCCTGTATCGCCACGATAGCGGCTATAAAGAATGAGTCGGGGAGTTGGAAGTGGGCGATATTCGCTGCCTGCTACACCACTGCCTTGGCGTGGGTGGTGTCGTTCCTGACGTATCAGATAGGGAGGTTGTTTTAAGAATCCGGTTAAACAAACTGAATCATGGGTATACAAAACATTCTGGTATACATCATCGTGCTTCTCTGCATGGTTTGCGCAGGGAGGCATTTCCTGAAATTTTTCAAGAAAAAAACAGGAAAGACAGGCTGCGGTTGTGGATGCGGTTGTCCTGGATGCCACAAACATAAAAAAAAGATGTAGGTGCGAAAAGCCCGCCTGTATCGGCAGATTCAAATTTGTCCGGATAAACTGCTGGAAGGGTTTATTCTTTTTGTATAAACCCCACCATAACCCATACCGTGTAGTCGGATAAAGGATTTGTGAGTATCTGACGAGGATGAAAGATGCCCGGATGGGTCGAGGACAGCACAAGACTTTGCTTTCATTGTTTAGTATGAAATACCGCCGCTGTGTCTTTACAGTGATGAAAAAAAGATGTCCGTGAAGCTGATGGCAGTCCAACGCGGCCGGCACGACCGCCCGCGTTGGACTGCACGATAGGACACACTTGCCCACGCGGGCATTCGCATGAGAGCATACGGGCTGTCGTAAAAATTCAACCCGACCTGTTTTCCCCGTGAGGATGTATGGGAAGGACGTCCGGAAGAAAGCCAACCATTTGCAAAAGGCAAGAATTTATCAATGGATGTGGACAAATAAAGATATCAAAATTGCCTTGCACCTTGCCTTTTCACTTGCTCATATTCCATTTGTCAAGTTTCATCTGGTTGCCATAGGCAATCATTGAATTGCAGGTGGTTTCAGTCCGTCACACTGGGTTGGAAAAACAAGTTGCCGATGATTTTGCTATGCCAGAATGGTTTCAGCGTTACTGCATCCATGTTTCCCTCTGTATGGTACAGGACATCTCCCCTGACAGTAAAGATTTTTCCAAATATAGTTGACATAGGTTTTAACGTGAATTCGGGATAAACAAATAACAGAAAAGAATAGGTAATCACAGAATTGTTTTGTAAC
>CAZAUU010000052.1:0-16164 GCA_964488405.1 uncultured Phocaeicola sp. | reverse complement strand
ATCCATTGATTTGAGTTAATTATCCCTCGGGCAGCCATTATGTTGACTCTTTTCATTAGCTGAACACACCCGCCAGATAATTGCGGGTCAGTTCATGTTGTGGATGCCGGAATATCTGCGAAGCTTCACCTGTCTCAATGATTTCACCCATGTAAATAAATATAACATAATCAGCTATACGAAGAGCCTGTTGTAAAGTGTGGGTCACCATAATAATAGAATAGTGTTCTTTGAGCTTGACGAAAAGGTCTTCAATGGTTTTGCTCGATTGCGGATCCAAGGCCGAAGTCGCTTCATCGGCAAGAATAAATTCAGGTTCTACGGCCAAGCTACGTGCCAGGCAAAGGCGTTGCTGCTGTCCGGTAGAAAGAGCTCTTGCAGGTTCGTGCAGCCGCTCCTTTACCTCTTTCCATAGTCCCACTTCTTGTAAATAGTGATGCACAATGGACTGGAGCTTACGATGTCCGCGTATGCCATGGATGCGGCAACCATAGGCTATGTTGTCGAAAATCGACATCGGGAGCGGGCATGGGCGCTGCGAAACCAGTCCGATGCGGCGACGCAAATCTATCAACTCAGCACCACGGCTGTGTATAATATCATGGTTGCCGAGCATGACGTTTCCTTCTATCTTAACCCCTTCGATGGAATCTGTCAGACGATTGAAGGTTTTCAACAGCGTAGATTTTCCACATCCCGACGGACCGATGATACAGGTTATCTTGTGCATTGGGATTTGCAGGTTTATTCCTTTGAGAATCGGCTGCTTGCGGATAGAGAGCCAGAGATCCTGTACCGTTAGACCGGAATATTCTTCTGTATGAACGAATTTGGCATCAGGGATAAAAGTCTTGTCTTGCTTCAACAAATCTCCCATGTCTGATTTGGTAAAGCCAATTCGGTTGAATATTTGGGATAATGGAGGTAGCATGGCATTTCAGATTTTGTGTTTTGAAAAATGGTGTGTGATAAATCGTCCTGCTATGCTAATAACGAGAACGATAATCGTCAGTACAAGCGCAGCGGCATAAGCACGGTTCTGAACTTCCATCTGCGGTGCACTGAGTTGGAAAAATATCGACAATGGCAATGTGGCTGCCGGTTGCGACAACGATGTTGGAATCGAGTCGGAGAAACCTGCTGTGAACATGACTCCCGCCGCATCGCCTATGGCACGTCCTATTGATAGCAATGTGGCAGTGGCGATTCCCGGCGCAATTTGCCGCAATACAATCCCCATGGTTTCCAAACGTGTGGCACCAAGTGAGCGAGAAGCATCAAGCAAATCATGTGGAAAATTCTTTGCGACTTCGTCCATCGACCGGATCAGGATAGGTACAATAATCAGCGTCGTGACCAATATACCGCCCAGTAACGAAGTACGCCAGCCAAACCAAATCATCAGTGTAAAGGCAAAGGCACCGTAGACAATTGAAGGGATACCAAACAAGACATCACACGCCAGTCGGACAATATAAGCAAATTTGGAACCGCTCTTCAGGAATACATTCAGATAGAATACCGTTGGGATACTGATAACAAGTCCCAGCAGGGTTGAAGCAAAAACGATGTAAACCGACCCCACAATGGCATTGAGGAATCCACCCTCCTTACCGATGTAAAATCCTCCGCCGGGAAGGGAAGATACCATTTCCCATGAAAGGCACGACCAGCCACGACGGAAAATTGTCCAGACAATATCTGCTACGAATATGAATAAGGTGAGCAGGGCAAGCACCATCAGGATTTTAACGATAAATTCTTCTATGTATTTGAATTTCATGATTTTTCAAGTCTGTATAAGATGATACGTGAAAGCAAATTGAAAAACAAGACCACGACAAAAAGAATCAGTGCGGCAAACATTAATGCCGCTTCATAAAGAGGAAGTGACAGCATTTCGCCATAGTTGTTGGCGATGAGTGCAGGGATGGGATAACAGGCATCAAACAGGGAGTGGGGAACTTGCGGCAGGTTTCCACAGACCATCAGTACGGCAATAGTTTCACCTAAGGCACGCGAAACCGCCAATACCACGGCCGCAAATATGCCTGGAAGGGAACGCCGCATGACAACTTGTTTAGTTGTCTGCCAGCGGGTAGCTCCCAATGCCTGCGAAGCGTCACGCAGCTCCTGTGGTACAGTCGAGAATATTTCAACAAAGAGGCTGACCAGCAGTGGAAGAATCATCACGCTCAGTACGATGCCTGCTGTCAGGGTGGAATATCCGGATGAATACTCCACAAAATGTGGTGCCAGATACTTCGAAATCCACGGGACAACCAGCAGCGTCCCCCATACACCATATATAACCGATGGCAAAGCAGCCAAGATGTCTAATGCCGGATAAACGCGACGTTTGATTCCCGAATGGGCATATTCAGTCAGGAATACTGATGTCAACAAAGAAAGCGGAAGTGCCAGTATCAAGGCTATTCCTGTGACCCAAACCGTGCCCATTACGAACGGGTAAAACCCAAAATGGTTCTTGAAAGGTTTCCATTCATTGGCGGATAGTAATTCGAAGAAGGAGTGTTCTTCGAATATCGGAGCCGATTTCAGATACAATCCGGCTGCCATGACCACCACAAGCAACAGTAATACTCCCGTCAGCACAGACATGATACCGCCGGCGGTTTTCTCCTTGACAATGCGCAGAGTATTCATTCGCTATTCATTTTGTTGAGCCGGTTTTGCAACCGGTTTGAGCAACTTTAGCGAATGTGCGATTTGCTCTTCTGACATGGATATATAGCCGGCTGAAACATTCTTTTCCTGCCCCTTGCTGAGTACATATTCCAAAAAAGCCACGATTACAGTGTCAGTCGGGAGATTTTTCGTCACCAAATAAAGATCGCGTGCCGGAGGTGAAGGATATTTCCCTGCGGCAATTGCTTCTACCAAATGTTCTTTTGTGTCGTAGAAATTCTCTTCGGCGGCAATTATCCCGTCGCCATCCGCATCAATCGGCAATACTGTCAATCCTTCGTTGGGTAGGTGCGTTTCATTGTCGTAGATGTAACCGATATTATTGAACCCGATGCCGTAGATATCTTTTTGAACAGCTGCAGCAACACCTGGATCGCCAAACACTGCCGTGCCAATCAAATCCTCCTGTTTGCCGCCTAACCACAACGCCCATGTTTCGGCTGCCCCACAGGCATCAGAACGTGTATAGACATGTATTGGCGTGTTGTCATTTGTACCAAGTAGGTCACCCCAGGTACGGATATCTCCCGTAATCCAAATCCGGCGGGCCATCTCACGTGTCAAGCCGTGTTTCAGTATCTCAGGTAGTTTCGGGTTGGCTGCGTTGATGGTCGGAGCAACGGCATCCTTTGCCACCGCAAAACCCACAGCTCCTTTTTCTGTTTCGGCGGGATAGATTTCGCGCGAAACCATTCCAAAATCCACTACTCCGGCCAATACATCAGTCATTCCCTTGCCGGCGCCTCCCGCCGAGACATCAACACGGACATCGGGATACAAGGATTGGAACTCACCTGCCCATTGTACAGCTACGGGATAAAGTGCAAATGCACCCGAAAGGGAAATCTCTCCGCTCAACGTGCCCTCCCGGGCTTTATGCCCTCCACCGCATGAAACCACTCCTATGGCCGTTGCAACAAGGAACAATTTTGCGCTGATTTTTTGCAATGTTCTCATATAAAGCTTATGTTTTACTATTGATTTACGTCTGATTTTTCGTTTACACTGCAAAAATAGAGATTAAATCGCAAAAACACATAGCATTTATATTTAAACACACTTTGCAGAACTGTTTTTTGTTATTTTTTGCGATTAAAGCAATAACTATGCCATTAGAAATTTCAGTATGCCCTTGTAACATTCCTGCATGGTGGCAACAAAAAAGAATTTATGTAAAATTTATACTGTGTGGAATGAATTTGTGTTTTTGTGATAAATGCAATTAAAAAAAACTTACATGTTGAACATTCAACACCGTAAAGATAGATAGCCAGACTTTTTCTTATAGCATTGGTATATAAAATCGCAATTTATATCTAAATTTGCGAAGTCATCAAAACAAATATTAAATATATAAGATGCATCCTTTGGAATTGTTCAAATATTGTCCCAAGTGTGGTTCGTCCGATTTTGGAATCCGCAATGAAAAAGCAAAAAAATGTAATAATTGCGGCTTTGTGTATTATTTCAATTCGAGTGCGGCAACGGTGGCTTTCGTCTTAAACAGTGACAACGAACTGCTGGTGTGCCGTCGTGGAAAAGAGCCTGCGAAAGGAACACTCGACCTTCCGGGTGGTTTTATTGACTTGTACGAGACCGGGGAAGAAGGTGTGGCGCGTGAAGTGCGTGAAGAGACAGGGTTATGCGTGACGGAAGCGGTCTACCAATTCTCGTTGCCCAACACCTATCTGTATTCGGGTTTCCTGGTACATACGCTTGATCTCTTCTTTTGGTGCCGGGTAAAGGATGACAACCGCCTGCTGGCCATGGACGATGTAGCTGATTCGTTTTGGATGCCCCTCGGCCAGGTACATCCTGAAGATTTCGGGTTGGATTCGGTGCGCGAAGGGGTGAAACGTTTCCTAAATCAGCATTTATAAGTCAATTGTTAATACATAGGCAGGAATATGGGGAAGAAGAAACAAATATGGGTGGTAGGCATGTGGTGCATGATCCCATGTATGGGTATCGCTTGGCAAACAGATCCGCTGACCGGTTCCCATCGATTGTTTGATGAAGGAAAAGAGTTGTTCATGCGCGGGAATTATGCTGCGGCCCAGCAAGCGTTGCAGCAATATGCAGAGGTGGCATCTTGTGTCACATTTGCGGAAGAAACAGACTACATGCTGGCATGTACATCTTACGAGTTGGATGAGCCGGATTGTCTCGGTAGGTTGCAGGATTTTCTGCATGCATATCCAGAATCGCGCCATGCCAACCGGGTGCGTGCCCTGATAGCTTCTGCTTGTTTTTACGATAGGAATTATGATGAGGCAATCCGCTATTTCGAAACATGTGGGATAGAAAAGCTTGCCGATAGTGAACGGGATGCTTGTATCATGCGATTGGCTACTGCATATCTGAATGTGGGTAATCTGAAAGAAGCTGGGTTGTGGTTTACAGTCCTGAAAGACGTAAGCGGAAACTACTACATGGACGCTATCTTCCAGCTGGCCTACATTGATTATGTCGAACTTCGTTATGACAAAGCCTTTGACGGGTTCCGTCTTGCCGCATCCGATGCTAAATATGCTTCATTATCACTTTATTATATAGCTGATATCTATTTGAGAAAACAAGATTATATCCGTGCAAATGAAATGGCGGATCTATACTTGGACACTTACCCGCAGCAGGAGCATGTCGTGCAGATGAAACGCATCCAGGGTGAAGCACTTTATGGATTACAACGTTATACAGAAGCGGCAGACATCTTGGCTGGCTATTGCGGGATGACGGGTGTCGAAGCAGGGCGCGATGTGTATTATCAGTTGGGCATGAGTCACTTCCATATAGGTGCTTACTCGATGGCGGCAGATGAGTTGGGCAAGGCGGCTAATGCGGATGATACATTGGCGCAACATGCTTGCCTGCATCGAGGGTTGGCATATTTGCAACTGAAAGACCGTAGGCGTGCCCGAATGGCATTCGAGCAGGCTTCGATAATGGCACACGACCGCAGTGTGCAGGAGCAAGCTTTGTATAACTATGCTCTCTGCGTCCATGAAACTTCCTATTCACCTTTTGCCGAATCGGTGACTGTATTCGAACGTTTTTTGAACGAATTCCCTAACTCGACATATACCGAAAAGGTGAACGGTTATTTGGTGGAAACCTATCTGAATACCCGTAGTTACCAGGCTGCACTTCAGTCTATTGCAAAAATTGTCCATCCAAGTGACCGCATCTTGGAAGCGAAACAAAAATTACTGTTCCGCATGGGGACACAAGCATTTGCTCAAGCTGCTTTCGAGGATGCTGTTGATTACTTTTCCCAATCTATCCGACTGGGTCGGTATGATGCGCAGACTCAGGCCGATGCTTGCTATTGGCGAGGTGAGTCGAAGTACCGGATGGAGCAATATACGCAGGCTGCACTCGATTACCGTTTGTATCTGGAATATACACCGAGTCGCGAAAAAGAAGAGTACGGGCTTGCCTTATATAATTTGGGTTACGTGGCCTTCAAACAAAAGCAATACGATGAGGCATTGGAGTGGTTTACCCGCTGTACACAAAGCCCAATGCAAAACCGTACAGTGCTTGCCGATGTGTACAACCGAATAGGAGACTGCAACTTCCATGCCCGCCGTTTCGATGTGGCGGTCGACCAGTATGCACAGGCATTTTCCATTGACCCTTCATTAGGTGATTATTCCCTATTCCAAGAAGGCTTCGTGAAGGGGTTGCTGCGTGATTATACCGGGAAAATCCAGGTTTTGAACCGCTTGCTGACCAACTATCCTTCATCACAGTATGTCGATGATGCTTTGTACGAACAAGGACGTGCTTTCGTACAACAGGAAGACAATGCACGGGCTATCGAGCGTTATACCATCTTGGTGGAACGCTTTCCCGACAGTCCTCTCTCGCGGAGGGCATCTGGTGAGATTGGTTTGCTTTATTACCAGGATGATAAGTATCCGGAAGCGGTTGTCGCTTATAAGAAAGTCATCTCAGCTTATCCCGGAAGCGAAGAGGCTCGCCTTGCCCTTCGCGATCTGAAATCGATTTATATTGACCTGAACCAAGTAGATGATTATCTTGCTTTCGTTTCTTCTTTGCCAGGCAGAACTCATTTCGATGTGAATGAACGCGATTCTCTTACTTATGTGGCAGCCGAACGTATGTACATGCGTGGCGGAATAGCTGAGGCGGAATCCGGTTTCATCCGCTACCTGCAGAACTTTCCGCAGGGATCCTTCAGTATGAATGCTGCTTATTATTTAGGCACTATTGCCTATGGACGTAAAAACTATGAGGAAGCGTCCCGCTATTTGGGACAGGTGCTGGCATATCCCGACAACAAATTTTCCGGCGAGGCGATGGATATATGTGCCTCTATTGCCTATATAAATAAGGAGTACGACAAGGCATTCGGATTGTACCTGCGCTTGGCGGATTGTACAGAATCACCGCAGAGGCGGGTGGAAGTTTTGCAGCATGCCTTGGAATGTGCGGATTTGTCGGACATGCCTTCGGAAGTGGTGCAGGTAGCTTCAGCACTACTGGCACAAAGCAAGTTGGATCCGGAAGTGCAGAACAGGGCTTATTATCTTCGTGCGAAGGCGTCCATCACCAACGGACAAGTAGAAAATGCGATTACCGATTTGGACGTGTTGGCGAAAGATACGCGCAATTTGTACGGGGCTGAGGCGAAATACTTGCTTGCACAATTATATTTCGACCGTGGGGAAACCGATAAGGCGGAGCAGGAAGTATTGGAGTATATTGATGTGAGCACGCCTCACGCATATTGGTTGGCAAGAAGTTTTGTGCTTTTGTCCGACATTTATGTGAGGTCCGGACGTGACCTCGATGCAAAGCAATACTTGTTGTCGTTGAAACAGAATTATCAGGCGGACGATGATATCTCGGAAATGATAGAAACCCGTTTGGCGGGATTGAATAAGAAGGAGTAAGTGTATGAAATACATTGCAACAATCGTGATGGGGATAGGTAGCTTGTGCATGGCAGTCCGATCCCAAGGACAGACGACCGATTCCATATCGAATCGTACGGTCATAGTAGAGAATCAATATAATCCGGAAGTCATGGATGCTTTCAAGGTGAATATGTTGCCTAAGGTAGAAGAGCCTGCTGCAAGCAAGGAAGACATTGAATATGCCATCGTCCCCCATTTTTTCAATGCATGGCAGTTTACGCCCATGCAGCCTATGGCTGTCAGCGAAAAAGAGAAAGAAACCGCACGTGGTTTTTTCCGTGCCGCTTACGGGAACCGTAACAATGCCGATGCCATGCTCTCTTACCTTTGGGACATTTCGCAGCAGAACCGCCTGCAGGTCAGTGGGGCGTTTTATGGGTTATTGGGCGATATCCCGTCCTGGAATTCAGACATGGACAAATGGAAGTCGCGTTTCTATTCTACGAATGTGTCGGTAGATTACAGGCACAGTTTCCACAAAGTGTCGCTTTCGGTAGGGGGAAGCTTTGTTTCCCAGGTATTTAATTACATGCCGACTGAGACCGAGGAGGGGGCTTATGTTTCCACTTCCGGGCATCAACGTTTCACGACGGGTGAGGGGTATGTCGGTATTACATCTGTGAAAGATGCGTTTCCGGTGGAATTTACCTTCCGTACCGGGTTGCGCAACTTCGGCATAAAGCACGATGTCCCGGGTTTGGGCAACGGATCTGAAAACGTAATCCATACCCAGGGAGGAATCTCAGGTACTATCAGTGAAGGTCAACAGGTGGGTATCGGCATCGGTTTGGATAATGTGATTTATGATGCTATCTTGCAGGATTATACGTTGATGAAACTTAATCCTTATTATTTATTGATGAACGGATGTGTGCAATTGCGCATCGGGGTAAATGCCGATTGGCAATTTTCCAATGGAGGCGGGGGTAAAATTTCTCCCGATGTGAAGTTCGACTGTTTGTGGGGCGACGCATTCCGTTTCTACATACACGTGACGGGTGGAACCATGCTGAATGATTGGTATCACCTGAACGATGTGTCTCCCTATTGGATACAAGTCGACCAGATAAACGTTTCATACATACCGTTAGATGCCAAAGCCGGATTAAAGTGGTCGCTGTTGGCTGGGTTGGGCTTCCAGTTGTCCGGGGGGTATCGTATAACAGAAAATGACCTGTTCCTGATCCCTAATTCAAAAGAAGAAGGTTTCCCCTATGGCTATTCACTGCTCTCACAGGAGAAAAGCAAGGTGGGATATGGAGGGTTCAGGATGGATTACAGCTACAAGGATTATTTCGATGTATCTGTAGATGCAGCTTATTCACATTGGAATGTGGCGAATAATGTCGGATACTTGCTCTCTCTGAAACCGGAGTTTGCTCTTAATGCTTCTGTCCGTGCCAGAGTGTATGCCGGATTGTGGGCGGGTGCCACGTACGGTTATGAAAATCGAATGTCTGTGGATGGTGTGGAACAGATGGATGCGGTGAATAATCTTTCGCTGGTGGCGGACTATACGTTTTTTGACAGGATAGATGTGTCATTGCATGTCCGTAATGTATTAAACAAATATTATATTGCCCCGAACGGTTACCCGGTTCAAGGTTTTTATGCCATGGGTGGGGTAGGCATTCGCTTTTAAGTTAAAGGGAAAATAGTAAAAAAATAAAGAAACACACTTGTATTATATGGTGTACTTCAGCTTTTTTTCTACATTTGCCCACAGATATAAAAATGGAATATAGGAATTATGCAAAATAATTTGGTTATAGTGGAGTCTCCGGCGAAGGCAAAAACTATCGAAAAATTTTTAGGTGATGACTATAAGGTATTGTCAAGTTACGGACATATACGTGATTTGAAGTCCAAATCGTTCAGCATCGATGTAAAACATGACTTCACTCCGATTTATGAGGTCCCGGAAGACAAGAAGAAACTTGTCGGCGAATTGAAAAAGGAGGCGAAGAAAGCGGATATGGTGTGGTTGGCTTCTGATGAAGACCGCGAAGGGGAGGCTATTTCGTGGCATTTGTCCGAAGAGTTGCAGTTGAATCCGGAAAAGACCAAGCGAATCGTATTCCATGAGATTACCAAAAACGCCATATTAAGAGCCATTGAACATCCGCGCGGCATCAATGTTGACCTAGTCAATGCACAACAAGCACGTCGGGTTCTGGATCGCATCGTGGGTTTTGAACTGTCTCCGGTGTTGTGGAAGAAAATCAAGCCATCCCTTTCAGCTGGACGTGTACAGTCGGTGACCGTTCGCCTGATAGTGGAGCGCGAGCGTGAAATCCATGCTTTCGTAAGTGAGGCATCGTATAAGATTTCAGCGGTATTTCGCAATGGAGCGGGTGAGGAAATAAAAGCAGAACTGAATAGGCGTTTTAAGACGAAAGAAGAGGCGCAGGTTTTTCTTGGTCAGTGCGAAAACGCACGGTTCGCCATTGAAGACATCACGATGAAACCTATGAAGAAGTCACCTGCTGCTCCTTTCACCACTTCCACCTTGCAGCAGGAAGCCGCCCGCAAGTTAGGTTACACCGTGGCACAGACCATGATGCTCGCCCAACGGCTATACGAGAACGGGTTAATCACCTACATGCGTACAGACTCAGTCAACCTTTCAGATTTGGCATTGAGCTCCAGCCGGGATACTATTATTTCGCTTATGGGTGAGAAATATGTCTATACGCGCCATTTCACGACGAAAACCAAAGGCGCCCAAGAGGCACACGAGGCAATTCGCCCCACTTATATGTCGAGGGAAAGTATCGGAGGTAATTCGCAGGAGAAACGTTTGTACGACCTGATATGGAAACGCACGTTAGCTTCGCAAATGGCGGATGCCGAATTAGAGAAAACAATGGTCACCGTTTCCATCAGCGGAATGGAAGACAAGTTTGTCGCAGTGGGCGAGGTGGTGACTTTCGATGGTTTCTTGCGTGTATACAAGGAATCGTACGATGAAGAAACCGAACCTGATAACGAAACGTTACTGCCCCAGGCACTTGAAGTAGGACAACTGCTCGATTATAAGGAAATCATTGCCATGGAGCGTTTTACACAAGCACCGGCCCGTTATACCGAGGCTAGCTTGGTGCGCAAGTTGGAGGAATTGGGTATCGGTCGTCCTTCCACGTATGCACCTACTATCTCCACAATTCAGCAACGCGGATATGTGGAAAAAGGGAATCGCGAAGGGACAGAACGCTCTTACCGGATATTGTCTTTGCGTGAAGGACAGATTTCGGAGAGTGTGAAAACCGAATTGGTTGGTAGTGAGAAGGCCAAACTGATTCCCACTGACGTGGGTATAGTGGTTAACGATTTCTTGAAGGACTATTTTCCACAGATTATGGATTATAATTTTACGGCTAATATCGAAAAGCAGTTCGATGAAATAGCCGAGGGAGAAAAGAAGTGGACGGATGTCATGAAACGTTTCTACAAGGATTTTCATCCATTGGTGGAGGAAACGATGACCAGTAAGTCGGAACATAAGGTAGGTGAGCGTATCTTAGGCATTGATCCGGAGAGCGGAAAGCAGGTTTCTGTCAAGATTGGCCGTTATGGACCGGTTGTGCAGATTGGGGTAGCCAATGACGAAGAAAAGCCCCGGTTTGCCCAATTGAAGAAAGAATATTCATTAGAATCTATTACGTTGGAGGAGGCATTGGATCTTTTCAAGTTTCCCCGTATGTTGGGCGAATTTGAAGGTCAGGGAGTGAGCGTTGGTGCTGGGCGTTTCGGCCCATATGTCCGTTATGGTAATAATGTATTTGTTTCCATACCAAAAGATATTGATCCTCTCGCTATTACGTTAGAAGAAGCCGAAGCGTTGATTCGTGCGAAGCAGGATGCTGCTACCAAACGGATTGTCAAGGTGTTCGAGTCGGATCCCGAAATGCAGATATTGAACGGAAGGTACGGCCCTTATATCTCTTACAAGAATAAAAACTACAAGATTCCGGACAATATCGATGCTTCCTGCCTGACATTGGAAGCATGTTTCAAGGTTATCGAGTTGCAACACGAAAAGGCTGAGACGCGCAAGATTCGTAATACCAAGAAAAAATAGATGAAGCGGATTTATTTGATTGGGTATATGGGATCAGGCAAAACTACTTTGGGGAGAGCTTTTGCCCGTGCCATGCAGATGCAGTTTGTAGATTTGGATTGGTATATTGAAGAGCGTTTCCATCGCACGATACAACAACTGTTCGCCGAAAAGGGAGAAAGCGGATTTCGGGAAATCGAACAGAGCATGTTGCATGAAGTTGGCGAATTTGAAAACGTGGTGGTTGCCACAGGAGGAGGAACACCTTGTTTTTTTGACAATATGGATTATATGAAGAGAACGGGGGATACGGTATTCTTGGAGGTATCTTCTGATGTATTGTTTCGCCGCTTGAAAATGGATCGGGCGAATCGGCCTTTATTGCATGGAAAAACGGATGATGAATTGATGGATACTGTCCTCCATGGTGTGGAGAACCGCTTACCTTTTTACAGTCAAGCGGAATACCGTTTTGATGCCAGCCACTTGGAATGCAGGAAAGAGGTTGATGGATTGGTGGTACAGTTGAGGAATTTATTGGAAAGACAAAGTTGACGATTTAAAGTAAATGATTATAAACGTAGATTTTTATGTTGTGAAATGAGAAAATGGCGTATTGAAGATTCAGAAGAACTTTATAACGTCACAGGTTGGGGCGTTTCATATTTTGGGATTAATGAAAAAGGGCATGTAGTGGTAACTCCCAGAAAGGATAGTGTATCCGTAGATTTGAGAGAATTGGTGGATGAGTTGCAATTACGGGATGTGACGGCTCCTATGCTGATACGTTTTCCTGATATTCTTGACAACCGTATTGAGAAAATATCCAATTGTTTCAATCAGGCTGCAGAAGAGTATGGCTACCATGCCCAGAACTTTATTATTTATCCGATTAAGGTGAATCAGATGCGTCCGGTGGTAGAGGAAATCATCAGTCACGGAAAGAAGTTCAATTTAGGTTTGGAGGCAGGATCTAAACCCGAGTTGCATGCGGTAATCGCTATTAATACAGACTCCGATTCATTGATTATCTGTAATGGATACAAGGACGAAAGTTATATTGAACTTGCCTTGCTGGCGCAGAAGATGGGGAAACGCATTTTCCTTGTAGTGGAGAAGTTGAATGAGTTACGTCTGATAGCCAAGATAGCCAAGCAGTTGAATGTGTGCCCGAATATTGGTATCCGTATCAAGCTGGCTTCTTCCGGAAGCGGAAAGTGGGAGGAGAGCGGGGGAGATGGTAGCAAATTCGGATTGACTTCCAGTGAATTGCTGGAAGCACTTGACTTCATAGAAGAGAAGAAAATGCGGGATTGTCTGAAATTGATCCATTTCCATATCGGTAGCCAGGTGACCAAGATACGCCGTATTAAGACCGCCTTGCGTGAAGCTTCCCAGTTTTATGTACAACTTTGTCGGATGGGGTTCCCTGTTGAGTTTGTCGACATCGGTGGAGGATTGGGAGTGGATTATGACGGTACCCGTTCATCAAACAGTGAAAGCAGTGTGAACTATTCTATCCAAGAGTATGTGAACGACTCCATTTCTATTATGGTGGATGCCAGTAACAAGAACGGAATACCGCATCCGAACATTATAACTGAGAGCGGACGTTCGCTAACGGCACATCATTCAGTTCTGATATTTGAGGTGTTGGAAACGGCATCCCTGCTTTCTATGGACGAGGACTTTGAAGTTTCTCCGGAAGACCACGAATTGGTACATGAGCTTTACAACATCTGGGACAACCTGAATCAGAACCGGATGTTGGAGGCATGGCACGATGCACAACAGATACGGGAAGAAAGTCTTGATCTGTTCAGTCACGGCATTGTGGATTTGAAAACTCGGGCTCAGATAGAACGGATGTATTGGTCGGTTACGCGTGAAATCAGCCAAATTGTTTCAGGGTTGAAACATGCGCCGGACGAATTCCGTAATCTCGATAAATTACTTGCCGACAAATATTTCTGCAACTTTTCGCTTTTTCAGTCTTTACCCGATTCCTGGGCGATTGACCAGATTTTTCCCATTATGCCCATCCAACGTTTGGATGAGCGGCCCGATCGGACAGCTACGTTGCAAGACATTACGTGCGACTCGGACGGGAAGATTGCCAACTTTGCCTCTCCCCGTAATGGATCGCACAATCTTCCTGTGCATAGCATCAAAGCAAAAGAATCTTATTATATCGGTGTGTTCTTGGTGGGGGCTTATCAGGAAATTTTGGGCGACTTACACAATCTTTTCGGCGACACTAATGCTGTACATGTCAGTGTGAATGATAACGGTTACACCATCGATCAAGTAATTGATGGGGAAACTGTTGCCGAAGTGCTTGATTATGTACAGTATAATCCAAAAAAATTAGTGCGTACCCTTGAAACATGGGTAACTAAGTCGGTGAAGGAAGGTAAGATTTCATTGGAAGAGGGAAAGGAGTTCTTGGCGAATTATCGGTCGGGGCTATATGGATATACATATTTGGAATAGGTAAACAAATTAGACAGATGAAAGAAATACTGACCGTCATAAAGGTGGGAGGAAAGATCGTGGAAGAAGCGGATACTCTTAACCAAATGCTTGACGATTTTTCTGTACGGCCAGGCTATAAACTGCTGGTGCATGGAGGAGGACGTTCTGCTACACGGGTGGCAGAGATGTTGGGTGTGAAAAGCAAAATGGTGAATGGACGTCGTATTACCGATGCTGATACCCTGAAGGTGGTAACTATGGTATATGGTGGATTGGTGAACAAAAATATTGTGGCAGGGCTTCAGGCGAGAGGAGTCAATGCCGTGGGGTTGACAGGTGCCGATATGGATGTAATCCGTTCGGTAAAGCGTCCCGTAAAAGATATCGACTACGGTTTTGTGGGAGATGTAAAACAGGTGGATGCCCATGCACTTGCCGCGTTAGTTCGAAGGGATGTGGTACCTGTCATGGCTCCACTCACGCACGATGGACAGGGGTGTATCCTCAATACGAATGCTGATACGATTGCAGGTGAAACAGCGAAAGCGTTGGTGCAATTCTTTGATGTGACCCTGATGTATTGTTTCGAAAAAAAAGGGGTATTATGGAATGAGCATGATGAAGACAGTGTGATTCCGGAACTGACACCCAATCTCTTCAGGGAATATGTGGCACAGGGGATTATCAAGGAAGGTATGATTCCTAAGTTGGAGAATGCTTTTTTGGCTATAGAAGCGGGTGTTTCAAAAGTGTTGATAACCTCAATTTCAGCTATTCATACGAATGAAGGGACGGTAATCAAGAAATAATTAAAAAAAGTAACGGGTAAGTGTAACTTTTGTGTCACTTGCCCGTCATTTTTATAGAATGACAACTATGCACGAAATTAATTTTCGAGATGATATATTGCCATTGAAAGATAAACTTTTTCGGTTGGCACTTCGTATCACGTTTGACCGTGCAGAAGCAGAAGATATCGTCCAGGATACATTAGTTCGTGTGTGGAACAAACGGGGTGAGTGGGCGGGGCTGGATTCAGTAGAAGCCTATTGTATGGCGATAGCACGTAATCTGGCGATTGACCGGAGTGAAAAAATGGATGCCCGGAATGTGGAACTGACCCCTGGAACAAAGGAGATGCCTGACACGGTGATACCTGACAGGCAATTGGAGCGCGAAGAGCAGTTAGAAATTGTGCATCGGTTGATAAACGGGTTGCCTGAAAAACAACGCACGATTTTGCAACTGAGGGATATTGAGGGGAAAAGTTACCAGGAAATAGCTTGTATCCTGCAATTATCTGAGGACCAGGTGAGAATCAACTTGTTCCGGGCGAGGCAAAAAGTGAAGTTAAAGTATAATAAGATAAGTAATTATGGATTATAAGTATATAGAACAACTGTTGGAAAAGTATTGGAATTGCGAAACGTCCTTAGAAGAGGAAGAAATGCTCCGTTTGTTTTTCCGTCAGAAAGAGGTTCCTGTGCATTTATTGTCTTATAAATCCTTATTTGCTTACCAAGATGCAGAACGGATGTTGAAATTGGGTGATGAATTCGATGCACGAATACTTGCCGAAGTGGAACATCCGGTAGTGAAAGCAAAGAGGTTGACGTGGCGGATGCGTTTCATACCCTTGTTCAAAGCGGCAGCGGTAATGGCTTTCCTGTTTACGGTAGGGGGTGTAGTGAAACATTTCATGGAGGAAGGGAAATTGGGTATTGTATATGTGTATGATCAATTTGAGCAGAATCCACAAGATCCCCCAATGGCTTACAAGGCGGATTCGGTCAAGATTTCGGTTAAGGAAGGTGGTGAGGAGGATGCCTTGGATAAGCGATAGACAAAAGAAACATTTTCATTTGCTTTTAAATATAATTTAGTTAGTGCTTATTAGAATAATTCATGAATGAGGCTGTGAAGTTTCAATTCTCTCAAATTCAATTACTAACTCAATACAGAAAGACTTACTGC
>CAZAUU010000051.1:0-16413 GCA_964488405.1 uncultured Phocaeicola sp. | reverse complement strand
CACCGAAGGCGTAAGCCAGCAGATTTACAGTCTGCCCCATTTGGCCACTCTGGTACTTGCCCCTAATTGCGTAAGAGAACTAAAGTTTTCCGCTTTATCACATCTCATTTTCAAATGTGATGCAAAGATAATGCTATTTTTCTAATCGACAAGCAAAATCAATCATTTTTATTGCAGTCACCGCACATTCATCTCCTTTGTTGCCCAATTTTCCCCCCGCACGTTCTTCCGCTTGCTCCATGGTATTGGCTGTAATCAAGCCATAGATCACCGGGATATTACTCGTGGCATTTAAGTAAGTAATGCCTTGTGTAGCTCCCATGCATACATAATCAAAATGTGGAGTGGATCCACGCACAACACATCCCAAAGCGATTACAGCATCCACTTTCCTACTCTTAACCATTTGTGCGGAACCGAAAGTCAGCTCGAAACTGCCTGGCACTGTCTGTACAAAAATATTTTCCTCTTTTGCCCCGTGCTTTTTCAGGGTATTCAACGCACCGGAAAGCAAGGCACCTGTAATATGCCCATTCCATTCGGATACCACAATACCAAAGCGCATAGCAGATGCGTCAGGAACGGTATCAACATCGTAATCAGAAAGATTATGATAAGCTGTTGCCATAAATGAACTGGATATGGTTCACTATTGTCCGTTACTTAATAGAAGCCCGGTCGATGTATTTATCTATGTTCAATGCTTGATAAGAAGTCGCATATTTGGTTTTAATCTGCTTGTAGGCACCTACGGCTTCCGCGTTCTTACCCTGTTTTTCCAAAATTTGTCCAGCCTGAAGCAAATAAATCGGACTTAATGTCGTACTGTTTGCCTTGTCGGCTGCTTTCAATAAAGTAGCAGCTGCCTTGTCCAACTGCCCCATTTGTGCATAACAATTGCCTAAAGTACCCAAAACGGCTGGAGCCACCATATAGTCATCGGCACTGAACTTATCCAGGTAAGCGGCCGCTTCTTCGTATTTACCCAACTGTGCATAACACAAACCTGCATACACATTGGCGAGGTTGCCCGCATCAGTCCCGCTACATTCTTCTGCAATTTTCAGGAAACCGGCATACCCTATACTGTCGCCATTCAGTGCCATTTCAAACTCATCATCGCCGAAATATTGTTCGCCTTTGAACAATGCTTCCGATGCTTCCAATTCCTTCGGGTCGCCCACAAAATGATTATAAGCCCAAATTCCGCAAGCGATTACGACTATACCTGCTACCACTCCTACCATCAGGTTTTTATACTTCAAAAGAAATGCTTCTGAATCGTTCAGTGCCTTGTCCACGTTTAATGGATCTTTTTGCATGTGTTTCTGTTTTGACATTATCTCTGTTTTTATTTATTTTCCTTCTTTCGGTTTTGGTCAGCAAAAGTAGTTTATTTCTACTTATAAACGAAATTTGCAAGCATGTTTTTTTAGCAATCTTCCTTTTATTCGTATTTTTGTATCGCTAATCGCGGTAAGAATTATGTGGTTGAAACGTATTTCCATATTAAATTACAAGAATCTGGAGCAGGTCGAACTTTCTTTCTCGCGGAAGTTGAACTGCTTTATCGGCAGGAACGGGATGGGAAAAACCAACCTGATGGATGCCGTTTATTACCTTTCTTTCTGCAAAAGTGCGGGCAACCCGATTGACTCACAGAATATCCTGCACGAACGTGACTTTTTCGTAATCCAAGGATTTTATGAAACTGACAGGAAGGAACCGGAGGAGGTGTATTGCGGACTGAAACGCCGACAGAAAAAGCAGTTCAAGCGTAATAAGAAAGAATATTCACGCTTATCGGACCATATCGGGCTGATCCCACTGGTCATGGTTTCACCTGCCGATTCGGACCTCATCGCCGGAGGAAGCGATGAACGCAGGCGTTTCATGGATGTGGCCATCTCGCAGTTCGACCGGGAATACTTGGAGGCACTGATCCGATACAACAAGGCATTGATGCAGCGCAATGCACTTCTCAAGGCGGAAATCATGCCCGAGGAGGAAGTCATGACGATTTGGGAAGAAATCATGTCGGCAGCCGGTGATGTAGTTTACCGCAAACGGAAAAATTTTGTGGATGCGTTCATCCCCGTGTTCCAATCATATTATGCCTTTATCTCGCAAGGCCGTGAACAGGTAGGTCTTGCATACGAATCGCATGTTGCCCAAGGGAATATCCTGCAGCAGATGAAGGACAGCCGACAGCGGGACCGCATCCTGGGATATTCCACGAAAGGTATTCACAAGGACGATCTGATCATGAAAATTGGCGACTTCCCCATCAAACGGGAAGGGTCGCAAGGACAGAACAAAACTTACCTGATTGCCTTGAAACTGGCTCAATTCGACTTTCTGAAACAGGCAAGCGGCCATACGCCTATCGTGCTGCTCGATGACATATTCGACAAACTGGATGCTTCGCGTGTGGAACAGATTGTAAAACTGGTGGCAGGCGACAGTTTCGGACAGATATTCATCACTGACACTAACCGCGAGCATTTGGATAAAATCCTGCATGAAACAGGCGGAGACTACAAGCTCTTCGAAGTGAAAGACGGACAAGTAGCCGAAAAAGAGGAGGGGGATAAGGCATGAAACGGAGCAATACAGAACAAGTGGGAGATGTGGTGCGGCGCCTGTTGAGGCAGGAAGGACTGGAAACGCCACTGAACGAATACCGCCTTGTAGATGCATGGAAAGATGTCGTTGGGGCACCTATCACGCGTTACACGTCAGATATCTACATCAAAAACCGGGTGCTTTACGTACATCTCACTTCGTCTGTCGTGCGACAGGAACTTCAGATGAGCCGTGAGGTACTGGTACGGAATCTCAATGCGCATGTAGGTTCTCAGGTGATTGTCAATATCATATTCAGGTAAGGCATCCGCTTTCCGTCCACACCTCGTCCATCGGTGTGTCGGATGTTTCAACGGGAAGCCGTACCGTGCTTACCTGAAACCCGAAACAGATGCCTATCTTATAAACACCCAACTTGGACAGCAAACGGTCGTAATATCCTTTTCCCCGGCCCAGCCGATTTCCCTCACGGTCGAAAGACACACCGGGTATGATGGCAAGCCCGATATCCTTCCATGCCGTGAAGGCTTTCCCTTCCGGTTCTCCGATATGGAAACTCCCTTCCACCAGATGTGCCATTCCGGCATATTTCCTCAGTTCAAGCTCCTGCCCTTTCACTACGGGCAGGATTATCTCTTTTTCTTTGCTCCACTTCTCGATGAAGGTATGGGTCTGTACTTCATCGGGCAGTGAATAATAAAGCAGGACGCAACGTGCTTCCATAAAACGCGGATGCCCCTCTAACTTTGCCCACAGCATATCGGAAAGTTTGGATAAGGTAACAGAATCGTACCCCTTCTTCTTCAATGCGATTTCCTTTCTGACAAGTTGTTTTTCAGTCAACATGCCTGCAGATAATTCATTCATGGAAGCGTTTCAAACTCAGCATCCTCTCGGGACACTTTAGGAAACGATTCCCCCTTTTCCAATACTTCAAGTGCCTTCTGGACTGTTTGATCAGTCTGGTTGGTATAGGCGATATAAGCCTCAATACCCAACATGTTGTAGATGATGTTGCCGTACAAGTTTTCATCAAACAATGCCTTCGACTTATACATCAGGATGTTGCGTCTTTTCAAACCTTTCTTTTCAGCATACGTGGCAAATTTTTCCAGCAGATTCTGGGTTTTCAAGTAGGCCGCCATGCTGTCGGGCGTAGTGTATTGCCGGAGCGTGTTCCGGTTCTTGTCCGTATAGTCCAGTGTGTAACGGACAATCAACCCCCTTGTGGCTGCCATGCGGAAATACGAAGTCATCCCGGTGGTGTCTTGCGGCACGAATATGTCGGGCATAATGCCTCCTCCACCATACACAGTACGTCCCAAACGTGTATAATACAGTTCTTGCGTGTTCTGCTTGATGCTGTCCGCCGAGAAAAATTCACCATGTTCGTATCGCGTAATCAGATCCATTTCATATTGTGTGTCGTTACCTTTTTCATAAGGTTTCTGGATGCAGCGTCCCGATGGGGTATAATAACGTGCAATGGTAAGGCGGATGGCCGAACCGTCGCTGAACTCGATAGGTTGTTGCACCAGTCCCTTGCCGAATGAACGGCGTCCGATGATTGTGCCCCGGTCATTGTCCTGGATGGCTCCGGCAAAAATTTCGCTGGCCGATGCTGATCCTTCATCCATCAATACCACCAACGGAATGTTCTGGCTGCTTCCGGTGCCGTTGGAAGTATAGTTCTCACGGGGTGATTTCCGTCCTTCGGTATAGACTATCAAGCTGTTCCCCGGCAAGAACTCGTTGATCATCTGAATAGCCGCGGCCATGTATCCTCCCGTGTTTCCGCGCAAATCCATAATCAATCCCTGATACCTGGCTTGGTTCAATTTCGCAAGAGCCACCAGCAGTTCGGGATAAGTAGTCTCGCCAAACTTATTTACCTTGATATATCCGAAGCGGTCGTTAATCATGTAAGCCGCATCGATGCTTTTTACCGGTATATCGCCCCTGACCACTGTAAAATGAAGTATTTCTTTCTCTCCCGGACGATAAACACCCAACTTGACGGTACTTCCCTTCTCACCCTTCAAACGGCTCAAAACTTCCGTATTGGTCACGATTTTGCCTACGAATGCCGAATCGTCCACCTCGATGATACGGTCACCGGCCAACATGCCTACTTTCTCGGAGGGCCCTCCCTGTATCACGCTGTTCACATGGATGGTATCATCCTGGATGGTGAATTGTATGCCTACCCCGCTGAAACTTCCTTTCAAGTCGGAGTTTACGGCTTCCAAGTCCTTGGCGGGGATATATGCCGAATGCGGATCCAACTCGCCTAAAATCTGGGGCATGGCCTCTTCTACGAGGTCGTATATATTCACCGTGTCCACATATTGGTCATCGATGATGCGGAGCAAGGCATTCAGCTTGTTCGATGAGGTATTGATAATACCCAGTTTATTTCCTGAAAAGTGATTGGCGTAAAATGTGCCTATAAGGATGCCTGCCACTACGCAAAGTGCCAGCAGTAAAGGCATGAGCCGGTTCTTGTTGTTATTTGCCATACGTTTCTCCATTTAAATATACCACTTCTATATTTGCACGTTTCAAAAGTTCAATCCCGTCTTCCAGCCGGTATTTCTCAGCATACACCACCCGCCTGATGCCCGCCTGGATGATAAGTTTGGCACATTCGATGCAGGGCGAAGCAGTGACGTAAAGCGTTGCTCCCTCGCTGCTGTTGTTCGAGCGGGCTATTTTCGTGATGGCATTTGCCTCGGCATGCAGCACATAAGGCTTGGTCAGCCCGTTCTCATCCTCGCATACGTTTTCAAAACCAGCCGGTGTGCCGTTGTATCCGTCGGAGATGATCATCTGGTTTTTCACAATCAGTACTCCTACCTTTCTGCGGTTGCAATACGAGTTTTCCGCCCAAATGGCAGCCATGCGCATGTAGCGCCTGTCCAATATTTCTTGTTTGGTATCGGTCGTTTCCATAATCAATCAGTTTTTGAATCCCACCACATAAAACTGGATATAATGGTTCCGGTCGGCATTGAATAGCTTAATGGTCTTTGAGTCACCCCGGTAGAACTTGGCGTTGGCTATCTCATTATAGAAAGTCTGGTCCAGCCCGCTGGGCGTCCGGTTCGTCTGCAAGTTGACAGAAAAACTGTGGTCTTCCGCATCGGCACTCCATGTGCCACTGAAAGTAAAAGATTTCCCTTGTCCCGCCACGGTCCCGTCTTCGGAAAACTGGACAATGTAGTTGTCTTGATTTTCGTTGATGCTTTGAAGGTCGCTCTGCGAGATGGTAATGGTGTACTTGTTGTCATTTTCCCAATCCGTCGTGTCATACGATGCGCTCCAGTGCCAAGTCTGTCCGCTGGCAAAGATTTCGTACACATCGTCTTCGTTGCAACCGCAAAGCAGCCACGGGAGTGCCAACAATAAGTAAAGTCCCGGTTTTTTCATTCTTCCGTAATTTATTATTTTATTCCGTTTCGTTCCAGTAGGGCATCGATGGTAGGCTCCTGCCCGCGGAAGCGTTTGTAAAGCACCATCGGGTGTTCCGTTCCCCCTTTCGACAAGATATGGTCGCGGAACGACCGCGCCACTTCGGTATTGAAAATGCCTTTTGCCTTGAATACCGAGAAAGCATCGGCATCCAACACTTCTGCCCATTTGTAGCTGTAATACCCTGCGGCATACCCGCCCGACATGATGTGCCCGAACTGTACGCTCATGCACGTGCCTTCCACTTGGGGCAGGATTTGCGCACGTTGCCACGCCTCACACTCGTAGGCGCGTACATCACCTTCGAAGGGCGTATGGCGCGTGTACCATGCCATGTCGAGCAATCCGAAGCCAACCTGACGAAGGCAGGCGTATGCCACATTGAAATTGGATGCATCCACAATCCGTTTTACCCATTCGGTGGGGATTCCTTCATCCGTCTGGTAATGACGTGCAAATGTATGAAGAAATTCGCTTTCAACGGCAAAATTTTCCATGATTTGCGAAGGAAGTTCCACAAAATCCCAATACACATTGGTGCCGCTCATGCTTTTGAAACGCGTACGTGCGAACATGCCGTGCAGGGCATGCCCGAACTCGTGCAGGAAAGTTGTCACTTCATCGAAAGTAAGCAGGGCCGGTTTACCGGCGGACGGTTTCGTGAAGTTCATGGTGACCGATACGTGCGGACGGCTGTCAGTGCCATCGGCTTCTGTCCATTGCTCCTTGTAACTGGTCATCCAGGCGCCCGATCGTTTTCCTGTACGCGGATGAAAGTCCGTATAAAGCACGGCAAGGTAACTCCCGTCCCTGTCATATACCTCGTATGCCTGCACATCAGGGTGGTAGACAGGGATGTCCTTGTTTTCTTTAAAAGTGATGCCATACAGGCGGGTAGCAAGTCCGAACACACCGGCTTTTACCCGGTCCAATTCGAAATAAGGGCGCAGGTTTTCTTCATCGAAATTGAATTTCCTCTTTCTCAGCTTTTCCGAATAATATGAGAAATCCCAGGGCATCAGCTCGAAATCTTCTCCTTCTGACTCGCGTGCCAAAGCTTCCACTTCCGCCACTTCCCGGCGGGCAACAGGAGAATAGGCCTCCAATAGCCGGTCGAACAAGCGATAGACGTGTTTATCATCTTCTGCCATGCGTTTTCGCAACACATAGTCTGCATAATCGGTATATCCCAAAAGCCGGGCCAGTTCCATGCGGAGGTTCACTAGCCGGCATACGATGTCGAGATTATTCTGCTCATTGTCGTGCGTACACTGGGTGTTATAGGCCATGTAAAGCCGTTTGCGTAACTCGCGGATACTGCTATATTTCATGAAAGGCACGTAACTGGGTGCCTGCAAGGTAATGACCCACCCTTCTTTTCCCTTCTCTTTCGCCGCATACGAGGCCGCTTCAATGGCACTGTCCGGCAACCCTTCCAGTTGGTCTTCAGTCAGTTCCAATTCGTAATTATTGGTTTCTTTCAAGTGGTTTTGCGAAAACCGCAAAGCCAACGTACTGAGTTCCGTACTGAGTTTGCGGAAAGTTTCCTTGCCTTTTCCGTCCAGGTTTGCCCCGTTGCGTACGAATCCATCGTAGGTGTTTTCCAGCAAACGCCGTTCTTCAGGATCGAGATTCAACGTATCGCGCCGGTCGTAAACATACTTTACACGCTCGAACAAGGCCTCGTTCAGGCGGATGTTGTTACTGTGTTCCGACAATTCGGGCATCAGCTTTTCACCGATGGCATCCAGTTCATCACAGGTCTCGGCACTCATCAGGTTGAACATCACCGTGGTCACGCGGTCGAGCAGTCCGCCGGAACGTTCCAATGCCACAACCGTATTGTCGAACGTAGGCTCTTCCGGATTCTCCGTAATGGCTTTTATTTCTTCATCTTCCTGCCTCATGCCTTCACGGATGGCAGGTTCATAGTCTGCCAACGTGATTTTATCGAAAGGCACGGTGGCGTGTGGTGTGTTATAAGGATTCAAAAAAGGATTTTCCATATTACTCATTAAATTATATCTATTTGTTGGTCATACTCAACAATGCTTCCATATCGGGGATTTCAATCTCTTTCCGGCTGAGCGATACCAGTCCCTGTTGTTTTAGATCGTTCAGTGCCTTCGACACATTGATGCGCGTGTCGTCTATCAGGCCGGCAAGGTCTTCCATACGGATATGCAACCTTTTGCTTTTCCCGGGGGTGGTACATCTCAGCCTCAGGAAGTTGATGATCTTGTTCTGCGTGCTCCCTATACGGGAATTCCACAGACACCGGTAAACGCTTTGCACACGGTTGCTCAGCATGTTCAGGTAGTTCAACTGGAATATGGCATATTTGTTCAACTCTTTCAGGACGTATGCCTTGTCTATCGTGACGATATAAGTTTTGGTCACCGCATGATATGAGGCAGTATATTGCGGGTACATGCCGAACAGCGAATAAGGCTCTATCACATAGGGACCTTCCAAGGTTTCGTAGAACACATAATTGTGGGTCTTGTCTGCCGATTCCGTCCGAACTGTGCCTTGCAACACGAAAGTCAAGTTCTCGCACGGGTCGTCTTGCCTTATGATATAACTGCCTGCCGGATAGCTTTTGAAGTAAAGTTTTACTTTTTCCAATATGTTCGTAAAGTCATCTTTGCACAATCCTTGAAACAAAGGGAGCAACAAAAGTTTGTCGTACATACTGTTTTTTTCTTCCATCTGACTTTAACTATTAAGTTACATTTTAACACACAAAGTTAAACAATAATCTGATATAGGATACTGCTTTTACCTTTTTTAATGCATTCCGTTGGAAGTACGTGGAATTTGTTCTATCTTTGCCCGCGGTAAAAAGCCGGAGCAATCCTGCCTCTACGCGGATTTGTCAGAGATGATTGCTCCGGGGAAAGTTTTAGGATGTAAAAATAATTTCACTTTTTAGCTTAAACGTATGCTTGTTACTCTTGTTATTTTAGTACTTTCTGCCGTGTTTTTTGTGGCAGGCAAAGTGCGTTCGGACATCGTGGCACTTTGTGCACTGATCGGATTGCTGGTATTCCAGATACTTACCCCCGAAGAGGCACTTTCCGGATTTTCCAATTCTGTTGTGATTATGATGGTGGGGCTTTTTGTCGTAGGGGGAGCCATATTCCAGACCGGGCTGGCGAAGATGATCAGTTCGCGCATCCTGAAGCTGGCCGGCAAGAGCGAATTGCGTCTTTTCCTCCTGGTGATGCTGGTGACTTCCGCCATCGGGGCTTTCGTGAGCAACACGGGCACCGTGGCACTGATGCTTCCCATCGTGGTCAGCCTCGCGTACAATGCCGGCGTGAACCCTTCGCGCCTGTTGATGCCCTTGGCTTTCGCCAGCAGTATGGGGGGCATGATGACACTGATTGGTACGCCCCCCAACCTGGTCATACAGAACACATTGACAGGTGCCGGATTTGAGCCTTTGTCATTCTTCTCCTTCTTGCCCGTCGGGCTGTTGTGCCTCCTGACAGGTATCCTTGTGCTGACGCCGCTTACCAAATGCTTTCTTTCGAAAGCGCGGAAAGGAGAAGACAGCACCCATTCGGGAAAGTCGCTGAACGAACTGGTAAAAGAATACGGGTTGTCCGACAACTTGTTCCGGCTGCGTGTGGCAGACCATGCGTCCATTGCGGGGCAAACCGTACAGGGACTGGACGTACGGCGCAAATACGGGCTGAATATCCTTGAGGTACGGAGGGGGGCGGTTTCCCAACACCGTTTTCTCAAGACGGTGACACAGAAACTGGCTTCACCCGACACACAGATAGAGAGCGGTGACGTGCTGTATGTCACGGGGGATGCCGGAAACGTATCCCGCTTCAGTACCGACTTCGGACTGGAAATGATGGACGGGCATACCACCGAGGAGGCGGTGCATACCGATAAATCTTTGGCCTTCTACGACATAGGTATCGCCGAAATAGTGCTCATGCCTTCTTCCAACATCCTCAACCAGCGGGTGAAGGAAGCCGGATTCAGGGACAAATTCAATGTCAATGTACTGGGAATACGCCGAAAGAAAGAATACATCCTGCGGGATTTGGGTAACGAACGCATGCACAACGGCGACGTACTGCTCGTACAGGGACAGTGGCAGGATATCGCCCGGCTGACGAAAGAAGACACCAACTGGGTGGTACTGGGGCAGCCCTTGGCGGAAGCGGCGAAAGTGACACTGGACTACAAGGCACCTGTAGCCGCCGTCATCATGTTGCTGATGGTGGCGATGATGGTGTTCGACTTCATTCCCGTCGAACCGGTCACGGCGGTCATGATAGCGGGCATGCTTATGGTACTGACCGGATGTTTCCGCAATGTGGAGGCAGCGTACAAGACCATCAACTGGGAAACCATCGTGCTCTTCGCCGGCATGCTGCCCATGTCGCTCGCCCTCGAAAAGACCGGTGCCTCAGAATACATTTCCGGCTCGTTGGTAAACGGATTAGGCACACACGGACCGCTGGTACTGATGGCAGGCATTTATTTCACGACTTCGCTTATGACCATGTTCATCAGCAATACGGTCACGGCGGTTCTCATGGCACCTATTGCCTTGCAAAGCGCCACACAACTCGGGGTAAGCCCGGTGCCGTTCCTGTTTGCCGTGACGGTAGCCGCCAGCATGTGTTTTGCTTCACCGTTTTCCACCCCGCCCAATGCACTGGTGATGCCTGCGGGTCAATATACCTTTATGGATTACGTGAAGGTAGGTTTGCCCCTGCAAATCATCATGGGGATAGTGATGGTGTTCGCTTTGCCCATGCTGTTCCCGTTCTGAGTACCCTGATTAGCGATGCCCGGACGATTGAATCTTTTAAACTAAGTGAATAGCGAATAATAAACTTCAGCGGGATTCAGTCGGAGACAGACAGGAGCTTGTCTATTTGCATCCGCCAATCGGAAGCATTTTCGGGACAAAAGGCATGCATGCCCGCCGCCTGCCCGGCGCGGGCGTTCACCTCGCTGTCATCCACGAACAGTGTTTCTTCGGGACGGATTCGCGCATCTTCCAGCATCTGCGTGAAGATGGCCGGATGGGGTTTCATGCAGTGCATCTCGAATGAGAGGTACAACTTGTCGAAGTAAAAGCCGATGCCTTTGCCTGCGGGCGAGAATTGAGGTGTGCGTGCCCAACCCATGATATAGGGATTCGTGTTGCTCAACAGGTAGGTGTGGTAGCCCGCGTGGCGCAAGTGTTCGAGGTACTCCAACTTCCGCACGTCCATCCCGCAGATAAAGCCCAACCACGCCTGCTGCACTTCTGCCTGTGTCAGTTGCCTGCCGCACAACCCGCCCAACTTGGCACGGTAAGCCTCTTCACTGAGTTTCCCTTCTTCCAGTTCCCGGAAAATGCCGGTCTGGTGGTACTTGTCGAGGATGCGGTTGGCATCCTTCAGCCCCATACGGACAAAGGCATCTACCGCCTGTTCACGATCAAGGTCTACAATCACTCCACCAAAGTCGAATACAATGTTTTTAATCATAGTTACCATATAATAAAACAGGATCACGTTGCCGGATCCTTCCCTTGTTTGCAGGGCACAAAGTTAAGGTTTTCCAGTCCAACAATCAAAGGAGACGGGAAAATTTGTCACCGGTGGAAGCAATAAAATCGGGCGGACGTGTATGCCTGCACACGACCGCCCGATTCGACCGGCATGACCTGTCCCGTAAGGTTACACGACTCGACGTATATGCTTACGCGACAGGATGTACATGCCTAAAATTCTTTCAACCACTTGTCCAGCCAACCGAAAAAGGTACGTTGCCAAAGGATGCCGTTCTGCGGTTTCAGTACCCAATGGTTTTCATCGGGGAAGACAAGCAGCTCGGCCGGGACACCTCTCAGTTTGGCCGCATTGAATGCAGCCATGCCCTGCGAGGCGAGAATACGGTAGTCGCGTTCGCCATGGATACACAAGATGGGCGTGTCCCATTTATCGACGAAGAGGTGGGGCGAGTTGGCATAACTGCGCTGTACGGCAGGGTTGTCCTTCTCCCAGTACGGGCCTCCCAAATCCCAGTTGGTGAACCAGAGTTCTTCGGTTTCAAGGTACTGCTGTTCCATGTTGAAGAAGCCGTCATGGGCGATGAATGCCTTGAAGCGTTTATTGTGGTGTCCGGCAAGCCAATATACCGAATAGCCTCCGAAGCTGGCTCCCACACAGCCCAACCGGTCACGATCCACGTAAGGTTCCTGTGCAATGTCGTCTATCGCGCTCAGGTAGTCATCCATGCAGTGTCCGCCATAGTTGGTGCTGATTTCTTCCAGCCATTCCATGCCGAAGCCCGGCAACCCCCTGCGGTTGGGTGCGATGACGATGTAGCCGTTGGCCGCCATGATCTGCAGGTTCCAGCGGTAACTCCAGAATTGGCTGACGGGGCTTTGCGGTCCTCCTTCGCAGAACAACAGGGTGGGATATTTCTCATTGGGATTGAAATCGGCCGGATAAACCACCCATGAAAGCATGTCTTTCCCGTCTACCGTTTTCGTCCAGCGGGGTTCTACTTTCCCTTTCTTCAACTGGCTGAAGATATGGTCGTTTTCCGCAGTGATGCGCGTCACGCCGTGGCCTTTCTTCAGGTCGATGGCATAGAGTTCATCGGCCTCGCTCAACGAGTGGCGTTTGGCAAGCAGCTGCGTGTCGCCCAGCAGGCTTACCGACACGTAGTCGTACATGCCATCGGTAAGCTGTTCCACTTCCCCTTTCAAGTTCGTGCTGTGGATCATGCTGGTAGCCTGCCACACACCAACAAAGTAGAGAGTCTTACTGTCGGACGCCCAGCAATAATCGTCCACACCCGACTGGAATGTTTCGGTGACATAGGTCTTTTCGCCACTTTCCAAATTCATTACACACAAACGGTTGCGGTCGCTTTCGTAACCGTTGCGTTCCATGCTTTGCCAAGCAATGCGTGTGCCGTCAGGCGAGAACTTCGGATTAGTGTCGTAACCCATATTCCGGTCGTTTGCATCTTCCTTGCAGAGGTTGCGCGTCTGCCGGGTATCGGTGTCATAAAGGTAGATATCCGAATCGGTCGATACGGAATACTCCAACCCCGTCTTCTTGCGGCAAGTGTAGGCAACCTGTTTTGAATCGTTGCTCCATGCCATCTGTTCGATGCCCCCGAAAGGCTTCATCGGCGACTCGTAGGGTTCACCGGCAAGGATGTCGATAGCCTCACCCACTTTGTCGCCATCGAAAGCAGCCACAAAGGGATGCGGGATGGTTTCTACCCATTCGTCCCAATGTTTGTACATCAGGTCGTCTATCACCCTTCCGCTCGCTTTGTCGAGATCGGGATAAAGGTCGGAAGTACGCTTGCCGTATTTCACCTGGGCGATAAAGAGCACCTTGCTTTCGTCAGGCGAGAACTTGAATCCCTCGATGTCGCCTTTGTATTCCGACAACTGCCTGCGTCCGCTGCCATCGGGGTTCATTTCCCAAATTTGGTTGCTTCCGCCCTGTGCAGTAAGGAAGGCAATTTTGGTCCCGTTCTTGATCCATACCGGATCACCCTCGTTGGCGGAAGAAGAGGTGAGCAGCCGGTTGTCTGTCCCATCGGCATTCATTACGTAAATGACAAGGTGGGAAGCGTTCTCCTTCACACTGTAATAAGACACCGTGTAGGCAATCCGTTTGCCGTCCGGCGACACGCTTGCACTCCCAATGCGCCCCATGGCCCATAGTGCCTCAGGTGTCAGCCTCCCGTCTTTGATAGTTATCTCCTGTTTCCCGATAAAGGGTTTCTCTGTTTCTGTGCCGGCATTCGCCTGCCCGCTTGCGGCAAGCATCATGGCGGCTGTCATGGTCATTAAGCTTGTTTTCATAATCAGTTTTCGTATATTATTGATTCTTTGTCCGGACACCAGCATTCAGAAGCAAGGTTTGCTTTTGGCACTCACTGTCCTGATGTCTATCCGGATGATTTCCGTGCGGTGGAATGACTTTTCGGCATACCCGATGCCCCGTATCTTGTCGTCTGGGCAGTATTTGGCCAACAGCAACGAGAATGCCGACATGCGTTCCGCTTCGGGCAGGCCACGGTGTGCACAGCCTTCCACCACGACACTTTCGTAGGCGGTGGTGAACTGGGCAGGCTTCACCTTTGTGCGACCCACCACGCAAAACGACACATTGGGACAGGCATCGATGCAGTCCAACTTACGCCCTACAGGCGCACAGTGGATGTAGATGGAGTAACCGCTGTCCCACACGTAGTTGACCGGGATGCCGTATGCTCCCTCCCCATCTTCCGTGCGCATGGACAGGAATCCGTATTCGCTTTCCTTCAGCAGTTCGAAAGCCCGTCTTTCATCAAGCGTCCGGTCTTGTCGCCGGACAGTGGAATTATCGAATTTCATGGGTTCCCGTAAGGATTACTTGTTTGCAATCTCGTATATCTCACGGCTTGCATTGCGGTCGAGGGGCACGTAGTTGCCCACCCTTTCGCCTTTGTTCTCATGCAAATGTGCTACCAACAGGTCGATATCGGGATGTTCGATGCCCAACTCCCTGAATGTAACAGGCATGCCAATCTCGTGCAAGAATACTTTCAGGCGGGAGATACCTTCCAGTGCCACGGCTTTCAGGTCGGCAGATGCGGGAACGTCCCACACCCGTTCGGCAAACTGGGCAACTTTTCCCACGTTGTGATCCGCCATGTAGGTCAGCCACGCCGGGAATATGACAGCAAGTCCGGCACCGTGCGTCACGTTGTAAATCGCGCTTACTTCGTGTTCTATGAAGTGCGATGCCCAGTCTTCCTCACAGCCCGTACCGCAAATTCCGTTGTGTGCAATGGTTCCCGCCCACATGATGTTGGCACGGGCAGCGTAATTGTAAGGATCCTTGACCAGTGTCCGTGCTTCCTTTATGATAGCTTTCAGCACTCCTTCACTCACGCGGTCGGTCACTTCGGTTTCCACCGTATTGGTGAAATAACGTTCCATGATATGCGCCATCATATCGGTGACGCCACTTGCCGTCTGCCAGGCAGGAAGAGTATAGGTCAGTTCCGGATTCATGACTGCAAACCGAGGACGCAACACCTCAGGCGTACGCAGGCTCAGCTTTTTCAGCCCGTCCACTTTGGTAATGACCGAATTGCCCGAACCTTCACTCCCGGCTGCGGGGATGGTGAGCACCACGCCCACGGGCAAAGCGGTTTGAGGCACTGCCTTCCCGATAAAGAAATCCCAGAAATCCCCATCGTAGGGGATACCGGCAGCAATCGCCTTGGCGGTGTCAATGACCGACCCTCCGCCTACGGGCAAAAGAAAATCTACCTGTCCATTCCGTCCCAGCCCTATACCTTCGTACACCTTCGGGTCTGTAGGGTTGGGCTGTACGCCACCCATTTCTACATACGCAATGCCTGCTTTGTCCAACGATTCCTTAACCCGGCCCAGAAGGCCACTCTTTACCACGGATCCTCCGCCATAGACAAGGAGCACTTTTGTTCCACCGAACTTTTTCACCAACGTTCCGGTCTGCGTTTCCGTATCTTTCCCGAACACAAATTCTGTCGGGCTATAAAATGTAAAGTTGTTCATACACTTTGTTTTTTTACGTTGATGCAAAGTTACAGAAAATCTATGGAATAATTTCCGGTAATGCACAGATAAACGCAATAGAAGCTGAGAATTAAGAAGTTAGGAGAAAATCACGGGATTTGGGAAGCCGGATGAGCAAACTCTTACTGAAAGACGTATCGCAAGAAATAATTTGGGAATTAACAAAGTATGTGTTCCATGGAAAAATATTCTTTCCTATTTTCTTTTTTATTAAGTAAGTTGTATCTTTGTCCAAATAAGGGTTGCCATAGGCAAAATGATGCAGATCGAAGCAATAGAAACGGTCGCCAACCCATTACCTATAATCAAAAGTTCAACTTTCTTTTTAATAACAGTATTACTATCAATAATCAAAAACAACAAACAATGAAAGGTTACAAAAAGATTGTATTGGCATTGGCGGCCATGGCCGTCCTGATAGCCTGCGGTGCGAAAAAGCAGCAAGACGGGAACGGTTCTCCCAAGTATCTTGTACTTTATTATTCCCAGACGGGCACCACAAAAGCGGTGGCCGAGGAATTGCAAAAAGAACTGGGGGCGGACATTGACAGCATCACGCTGGAGAATCCTTATTCAGGCACTTACGACCAGACCATAGAACGTAGCAGGCAGGAACGTGAAAATGGTGTTACCCCCGCGTTGATGCCACTGAAGGTCAATCCCGACGATTACGATGTAATCTTCCTGGGGTATCCCGTCTGGTTTGGCACCTATGCCCTTCCGGTGGCCGGCCTGCTTAAAGATTATGACTT
>CAZAUU010000050.1:0-16891 GCA_964488405.1 uncultured Phocaeicola sp. | reverse complement strand
TGCTTTCTGTTCCTTCGAACTTGATTTTACCGATACAGGGAAAATACTCTTTTGTAGCCATAATCTGAATTGATTTAAAAGTTAATGATTGTCTTTATTATTCAAAATTATTTTGTCGTTTTCGTCAGGCATTCCAGCCAGTGCTGGTATGCTTCTTCGTAAGCCGCCTCTTTTGTGGCATCCGGTTCGATGACCTCCAGCCTGTCGAGAGTAGAAAAGGCTTCTGTGTTGTCTTTGTAAATGCCTGCTCCCATGCCGGCTCCTTTGGCCGCACCTGTCGAGCCATCCGTATCGTAAAGCTCGATGACGGCTCCTGTCACACCTGCCAATGTCTCGCGGAAAACCGGGCTGAGGAACATGTTGGCATGTCCGGCATGGATTTTGCGCACATCCATACCCATGCCCTTCATGATGTCGATACCGTACCTGAACGAGAATACGATACCTTCCTGTGCTGCACGGATGATGTGATTGCGTGTGTGAAGGTTGAAGTTGATACCGTGGATGGAACATCCCGTCTCGCGGTTCTCCAACATACGCTCGGCTCCATTCCCGAAAGGAAGGATGCAGACACCGCCCGACCCAACCGGCACCTGAGCCGCAAGCCCGTTCATGTCCGCATACGAAATGCCTTCCGGTGCCACCGTGCGTTTCATCCACGAGTTGAGGATACCCGTTCCGCCGATACAAAGCAACACACCCAGGCGGGTCTGGCTTTCCGTATGATTGACATGGGCAAAGGTATTGACACGCGAACGGGGGTCATAATCCACAGAGCCGTTCACACCGTAGACAACCCCTGATGTCCCTGCCGTGGATGCGATTTCGCCCGGGTTGAACACGTTCAGTGAAAGTGCGTTGTTCGGCTGGTCACCGGCCCGGTAGGTCACTGGGGTCCCTTCCTTCAAGCCCAGTTCCGCTGCAGCAGAAGCAGTAACCCTGCCTTGTTCGCCAAACGTGGGGCACACATCGGCTATCAGCGAACGGTCGAAACCGTAATAATCCAAAAGGAATTGCGCGACATCGTTTTCCTTGAAGTCCCACAACATTCCTTCCGACAAACCGGATACCGTGGTACAGACTTCACCCGTCAGCCTCATGGCGATGTAGTCACCCGGCAACATAATCTTGTCGATTTGCCCGTACACCTCCGGTTCGTTCTCCTTAACCCACGCCAGCTTCGAAGCTGTGAAGTTGCCCGGTGAGTTGAGCAGGTGTTCCAGGCACCGTTCTTTGCCCAAAGCATGGAAAGCCGCCTCGCCGTAAGGCACTGCACGCGAATCGCACCAGATGATTGCAGGGCGGAGCACACGCTGCCGCCTGTCCACGCACACCAGCCCGTGCATCTGGTAAGAGATGCCAATGGCGGCAATATCTTCCTTGCGTACCCCACCCGTGTGCATCACCTCCTCTGTGGCAAGCTTCAAGTTGGCCCACCACATATCAGGCTGCTGCTCTGCCCATCCGGGGCGGACAGCAATAATCTCAGCTTCGGTTTTCGGATAAAAGACCGAAGCCACACATTTTCCCGTCCCGGCATGCACCAAGCTGGCTTTCACCGAAGAACTTCCTATATCGTAACCTAACAAATACATAAAACTATAAAATATAAAAGTTAATAACCAAACCTATTTCTTTTTCCCGAATTACAATTCCTTCACATTCTTGGCTTTATTGTAGGCCTTCCGGTCGAACCGATAATAGCGGGCCGCCCGGTGCGCCACTCCTTTCTCTTTCTCTTCCAATGGCATCACATAAGGCATCAAGGCTATTTTCTTATGAAAATTACGTGCATCGAATTCCTTGCCATAGACCAACTGGTAGAGCACGCGCAACTGAGCCGCTGTAAACTTCCTCGGCAAAAGGTCAAATACCACCGATGGAAAACTCTCCACATAATGACGGACTGCCACAAGCGCGTCTTCCAAGATATGATTATGATCAAAAGCCAGTTCTTTCACTTCCGCCACCGGCATCCAGCAGGCATCATAAGTGGTAGAAAGATGCCTGTTACGCCTGTTTATTTTCAACAAGGAAAGGTAAGCCACCGTAACGATGCGTCCCACCCTGTTTTCCGTTATCAGATGGAAATGTTCCAGCCACAGCACATCTCTCGGATCGCTTGTTCGATTTCTCGAACCGTATGCCTTGAATTGACGCATTTTAATATTCTTCAGCCCCGTCAGTTCACCCAGCACCCTCTTGGCAGCATCATCCAGGTCTTCATCCGCGTAAATCAGACTCCCCGGCAACTTCATGTCATTGAACTTTCCTTCTGTCTGCTTACCCGTCTGGCGAACCAGAAGTACCCGAAGCTGCTCCCCGTCAAATCCAATCAACACACAGTCGACCGACACATGCACATCGATTACCTGATTGCCTACGACCTGTTTCCCCATCGTCTTTTTATTTATTTTCACCAGCGCAAATATAAACAGTTTTTACATACGTTGTTCACGGGAAACAGAATTATTTGTTATGTTATAAAACACTGCTTTATAATTTAATAGTTTTCATACATCATACGATATAATAGGAATGGTTTATCGTAGCATGTACGAAATAACATATTGCCCTTGACTACCTTCATGGGACAAACATGTTACATATGAAGTTAACAAACGTCTGACGGGCGACCTTTTCTTACCCCCATATCCGGCATCGACATGAAACAACTCACATATATTTAGGAATTATCGAGAATAAAGAAGAAAAGAGGAAACGAGAAGCTGGTCAAAGGAAGCATTCTGTCCGCAGACGGCAATAAGAAAAGAAGGAAAAGCCTATCGGGTCTTTCCACAAACTATGCACCCATCTTATTATACATATACTTACAGACGACAATTCACCCGTGAAAGCCATCCCGGCTTTAAGACCGATGACAGCCTGTTGAACGTCATTGCTGCCAAGACCACACCGGCAGAAAAATGTAGCAAAAAAGATACACTGATAAAAAAACTGCATCCGCATTTACAAGGATATTCTGTACTATCGCAAGACCCGACCTGAAGCCATTTCATGAACTCGGAGATTCTGCAAGCCAATCATTGATTGACGAACTTTACAGGATTATCGGCTGACAGGTATGGAATCGTAGTCTCCCCAAAAATCCTCATAAATTAGAATTGTACGGGCGGAAGTTTTGCCTTTATTTTGCAGCCGGAATCATAATCGATAAAGGAATATATGACAAAGAAGAAATGTTTTATTCTCACCGCACTGATGGGGATTACGGCGATACAGGTGAATGCCGAGAATTTGGTTTCTCAAAAGGATACTATAAAAGTAATTGATATCGAGGAAGTGGTGGTTATTTCCACACCGAAAGAAAATACACGCCTGCGCCAACAGGCACTTTCGTCCACCTCGTTTTCGCAGGAGGATATCCTCAACCAGTCTGTTACTTCGGTGAAATCGCTTACGGGGCTGGTGCCCACCCTGTTTATTCCCGACTACGGGTCGAAGCTGACCACCGCAATCTATATGCGTGGCATCGGTTCGCGCACCAATACGCCGGCAGTGGGACTGTATGTAGACAATATCCCTTTCATAGACAAGTCCGCCTTTGACTTCAATTATTTCGACATCGAACGCATTGATGTGATACGCGGGCCGCAGGGCACCTTGTACGGACGCAATACCATGGGCGGACTGATCCGTATATTCACCAAGTCACCGTTCACGTACCAAGGCACCGATGTGCTGCTGAGTGCTGCCACCTACAATAATTACAAGGCTGCATTGAAGCATTATCATCGCATTTCGGAAGAGTTTGCCTTCTCTGCAGGACTGTTTTATGAGCACAAGGGAGGATTTTTCAAAAACACTTACAACGGACAGCGCATTGATACGGATGATGAGTTCGGGGGACGGATGCGTGCCATATACCTGCCTCATGAGAACCTGAAAATAGATTTTACCCTAAACTATGAATATACCCACCAAGGGGGCTATCCGTATGCGTATGCCGGGCGTACTGACGGGGAGGAGGAAGACCGTTCCGAATACATCGGGACCATTTCTTACGACCGTTCCTGCGGATACAAGCGTAACCTGTTGAACGGTGGGCTGAACATCGAACATCATGCATCGGGCTTCATCCTGAGCAGCGTGACCGGATTCCAGTACCTGCACGACCGCATGGATATGGACCAGGACTTTACGGAAAAAGACATTTACACACTGATGCAGAAACAGGACTCAAAGATTCTCAGCCAGGAACTGGTGCTCAAGTCGAATCTCAAATCGCGGTGGCAATGGACTACAGGAGTAAGCGGATTCTACCAGTGGATGAATACGGACGGACCGGTCACTTTCTACGATACGGGTATCAGCACCCTCATCGAAGACAACATCAATGAAGCATTGTCAGGGTTACCTGCCGGGGCTCCCACGCTTTCGGCACAAATCACGACCCGCCCGCTTCTCGTGACGGGAAACTTCCGTACGCCGGTGTTGAACGGAGCCATTTACCACCAGTCCACATTGAACGACCTTTTTACGGAAGGCTTGTCGCTGACCGTAGGACTGCGGCTGGATTATGAGAAAATGAAATTGGACTATGACTCCCGATGTGATGCTGACTTCGACTTCGGCGTATCGGCATCCTATTTGCCTGTGGACATTGTACGTTCGCTAAATGCGTTGACCGAATTTATCGGCAAAGAGTCAACCGACTACTTGCAGTTGCTCCCGAAGTTTACCCTGCAATATGCGTGGAAGCAGCACAACGTCTATGCCACGGTGAGCAAGGGATACCGTTCGGGAGGTTACAACATCCAAATGTTTTCGGACTTGGTGCAGAGCGGTATGCGCACGGCCATGATTGACGCAGTGAAGGGAGATGAGGTTTTTCAGAATTTTGCCGGCATGATGCCGGACTTTTCCGATTCGGATGTGGACGTGTCGGAAGCCACACTGTACAAACCGGAATATTCGTGGAACTACGAGGTGGGGACCCACCTGACCTTGTGTGAAGGCAGATTGCATGCCGATGCCGCCCTTTTCTACATGGACACGCACGACCAGCAATTGTCCCGTCTGTCCGAAAACGGGTTGGGGCGTATCACCGTCAATGCCGGAAAAAGCCGGAGCATGGGTGCCGAAATTTCGTTGCGTACACGGGTGACGGATGCCTTCAACTTGGGCGGGAGCTACGGGTATACATATGCCACCTTCACCGACTATGTGGTGGACGATGATGAAAATTATAATGGGCATTATGTACCTTTCGTGCCGAAGCATACTTTCCAGGTGAATGGCGAATATCGTTTCGTCTTGTGGCGGAATGCCCTTTTCGACAACATTACCGTGAATGCCAACTACAAGGCGGCAGGGCGTATCTACTGGACCGAGGAGAATAATGCCAGCCAATCGTTGTACGACACGCTGGACGGGCGTATCAGTTTCAACAAGGGCAAAGGGCAGATAGGCTGCTGGATAACGAATGCACTCAACAAGAAGTACCAGGCCTTCTATTTCGAAAGCATGAACCGGGGATTCTACCAGGAAGGACGCCCGTTGCAGGTGGGTATCGACCTGCGGTGCAACTTTTGAGAGTAATTCATTCGTTCATCGTGCCACAATGCGGACAAATTCCTTTGCTCCGCATTTTCGCCCCGCAGGCTCCGCACACGTACGGACACGTACCCGATTTGCACAGCCAGCGGATGCAACCGATGCCGTAGGCGACAAGGCATACATACGCCACATACACGGGGATGAGGGTGAAGAAGATGTAAATGAAGATGCAGCACGAAACCAACCCCACCAGGTAAAAGAAAGCAGTTTCCGCCTTCACCTGGTGGAACAAGTCATCAAGCATCGCTACTCCGACCAACAGAATCAGCCCGACACAGACAATGAAGAGACCAAGGATGAACGGGACATCAAAGGGGTTCAGCGAAGGGTTGTAATAGTATTGTTCCCACGTTTCGGGCACGAAATGCTGGATACTGTTGTAAGTAGTGGCGGTTATTGCCAGCAACAGGGACAAGGTTATCGGGAAAATGCTGTCGATATCGTTCAGCCAGATCAGCTTGATTTGCTTGCGCCGTATCGCCCGATAGACAAACCAGAGGAAAAATACCGCCAGTACCAGGAAAAAAGGCAGGGCATGTGTGTCGCTGAACAGGTAGATGAAGCGCGAAATGGGATCCACCGGCACAATGCTGTCCAGCAGGCGGCCTTCACGGATCCATCCGATAGTCTCTTGGTCGCGTGCCACTTTTACCCATACCGAATCCACGGAGTCTTGGGGATGTATCTCGAATTCGGCCACAACCACTTCATCCCCCCTGAGCAATGCCACCGTATCCATGAATGGGAGTACGTGTAGCCACAGGGTATCCGCTTCTATCCGGAAGTTGCTGTTTAGTGCATACGGGCGCATCCCCACCTGTATAGAATCGCCGTCCTCAGTTCTTTCGAAAGATACTTCCGGGTGGTAATGGCATGCCGTGATGACGGCAAGGAGGAACAAGAACGGGATGGTATATTTACTTCTCTGCATATACTTTCATCTGACATGATTTACAATCAAATTCCAACCGGAAACGACGGCCATCGCCGCTCACCAGGTAATAAGGCTCCCGGTACGGGGAGCTTGCCTTTTGATATACCGAGCACCAGCCCATACTGTAGCGGATGCAATGCTTACAGCACATTAATACGGCATTTCTCTCAGGCTTTTCTTTTTCGAAGGCCGGTTCAATCCGACTCACACCGTGCATGTGGTAGAAGGCTTCGGCTGCCGTGTTCATCACGTTTCCCCGGTAAGATAACGTGTTTTCGGGATAGTCGTGGGTGGTTCTCGGGAAACGCTTGTACTCTTGCGGGTACGTAATTCGCCGGGCTTGTACCAGCCGTTCTGTCCCTCTGCGGCGCAAGTCCGCCAATTCAGAGGAGGGGATAAACCAGTTTCCCGTGCAAGCGATGTCAATCCGCTCCGCCACGAAAGGTGTATTGCCCAACTTGCCCAATTGCATGCGCAGATTCTCTTTTTGGGGCGTGCGTGCTGCTTCCTTTGCCCGTTCCAAAACCACACTCACGCTAAGTCCGTCCTCGTCATCCAAAGTCAGGGTAAAACCGAAATTGTTTTCTCTCAGGCTGAGGATTACGGCAATCTTCCGTTCGGCGGATTTTTTCCGGAGCATCCGTTCAAACTCTTGATCGAAATTGCGGTATAATATGGAGTGTGGACGAATGCGGGGCATCTCCTGGGGATAGAGGCGGTTGCCCTCCACCTTATTCACCCGGAACCCGTGCAACCTGCCTCGCGTGTCCAAGTAGCATAGCCCATCGCCATTTGCAAAGGGCTTGATGCCCTCCACCGTCAAGTGAGTGGCATACACTTCCTTCACCCTGCCCATTTCTTCTCCTAACGACTTGGGTGTATGGACACTGCAGACACCGGAAGTTCTCCCGTGCAGGAAATATTCGGTGAAACCCCGGTTGAAACTTTTGTCCGGCTGGGGACGGAACAGGATTTTTACGCTACCCGACGAGGAACGCACATATTCTTTTCGCCGTTCCAGCACTGCATCCAATTTCCGGCGGTAGTAGGCAGTGATGTTCTTAACGTACGGCATGTCCTTCAGTCGTCCTTCTATCTTGAGCGAGGACACACCTGCATCGAGCAGTTCTTCAAGGCTTCCGCTCCGGTTCAGGTCTTTCAGGGAGAGCAAGTGCCTGTCGCGCACGATGGCTTTCCCTGTTGCATCTTGAAGGTCAAAGCCCAAACGGCAGAACTGGGCACATTCTCCCCGGTTGGCACTCCGTCCGTAGCATGCCTGGCTGGCGTAACATTGCCCGCTGTAACTGACACACAATGCCCCGTGTACGAATACCTCCAGCCGTGTATCCGGGCACATGGAATGAATTCGTCTGATTTCGCTGACCGACAGTTCGCGGGCAAGCACCACTTGGCGGAACCCGGCTTCGGAAAGAAACTGCACTTTCTCCACCGTGCGATTGTCTGTCTGTGTACTGGCATGAAGCGGAACGGGAGGCAAATGCAGTCGGGTGACGCCCATATCTTGCACAATCAGCGCATCCACCCCGATGCGGTACAGTTCCCATGCCAGGTCTTCCGCCTCTTTAAGCTCCTCCTCGTGCAAAAGGGTATTGACCGCCACATAGACACGCGTCCGGAACAAGTGGGCATACTCCACCAGCCGGGCAATGTCTTCCAAAGAGTTTCCCGCTGCTACCCGAGCGCTGAAACGAGGTGCACCGATATAGACGGCATCGGCTCCGTGGTCGATGGCTGCCAGCCCGCATTCCAAATTCTTTGCCGGAGCCAGCAGTTCTATGGAATGTGCCTGCGTATGGAGGTTATCCGATTTCATTGATGTCGTATGGCGTCTCCTGGTATACGTAGTAATTCAGCCAGTTGGAGAAAAAGAGGTTCGCCGTGCTCCGCCAGCGCACCAGTGGCTTCTTGTCCGGGTCGTCATCACGGTAATAATTCTTCGGCATGTCTATCGGCAGACCTTTCTCCAAGTCGCGGCGGTATTCTGTGTCAAGGGTACCAGGTGCATACTCGGAGTGTCCTGTCACGAAAAATTCACGCCCATTCCGTGCCATGACGGCATACACCCCGGCATCTTCCGACTCGGATATCACTTCCAGTCCGGGACAATGCAGAATATCTTCTTTCCATATTTCGGTATGGCGGCTATGCGGCACGAAAAACACATCATCGAATCCCCTGAAGATAGGCAGTTGCCCGAATCCTTCGCACACGTGGTGCTCGAATATGCCGAACATTTTCTTGCCAAGCGGATACTTGGGAATACCGTAATGATGGTATAACCCTGCCTGTGCCGCCCAACATATATAGAGAGTGGAAGTGACATGAGTGCGCGTCCAGTCGAAGATATCCTGCAGTTCGTTCCAATAATTCACTTCTTCAAAACGCAGATGCTCCACGGGGGCACCGGTAATGATCATACCGTCAAATTTCTCGTTGCGCATCAGGTCGAAATCGCGGTAAAATGCCTTCATGTGCTCGATGGGTGTGTTTTTCGAAGTGTGGCTTTTCAGCTTCATGAAACTCACTTCGATTTGCAGGGGCGAATTGGACAGGAGACGGATCAAGTCGGTCTCCGTGGTAATCTTAATCGGCATCAGGTTCAGGATGACAATCTTCAGAGGGCGGATGTCCTGCGTGCTTGCACGCGAAGTATCGATAACGAAAATATTCTCCTTTTTCAGCAAGTCGATGGCCGGCAGTTTGTCTGGCAGATTTAATGGCATGTCGTTCTTTTGTTTTAAGTCTCGGCAAAGTTAATAAATTTCTTCCATTAATTTTCATCCGGATATAAATGGCTTGAGGTCCAAACGGCTCCCGCCCTCCCAAGCTGTTTCAGAGCCTGTCTTTGTAAATGTCCGCCATCAGTTTCTGGTACTGGTTCTCCAGTTCCATACAAGCCTGGAGGTTTTTGTACACGTTACCGGCTTCCACATAGAAGTCGATAATGGAAAGCCGTTCCGCCTTCACCGCTTCATGGAGCAAATCCAAAGTCTGATACATCAGTTCCACATCGTATGCCTGCAAGGCTTCGCGCACCTGCCTTATCTCATTGAAGCGGCTCTGCACACGGGCCTCCGCCTGGAGGCGTGCGTTGTCCAAACGGAGTTGCGCACCGGAAGCCTGTGCACGGGCGATTTTCATTTTTTTGCGATTTGAGAAAAGTGGCAGGCTTCCCCCCACCAGGAATCCGTTACTCTTCTCATCGAGGGAGGTGTTGCGCCGGTATCCTATCTCAAGTTTCGGCAACCAGCCCTGCTTGTCCACCAAGAGTTCCTTTTCGGCGACTTGAAGATCGGCATCCGCCGCCAGTAAATCGGCATCCGTTGCCATAATTTCATCGTACAGGGCATTGTAGTCATCTGCTCCCGGCACTTCGGGGTAGGTGCTTCCTGCGAAGTCCAAAGGGAGGTTTCCGTTCATGGCAAGCAACTGCTGCAAGGCGGTACGGTGCGCCGCATGGTTCTGTGCAACTTCGGTCTGCACACTCATCCGTTCCATCTTGATCTTGTTCACCTCTATGATACCGGCATCTCCCTCTTCCAGGCGTTTCTCGAAGAGGGAAAGCAGTTCATCGGCGTTCCGCTGTCGTTCATTGAGCAAGGCTTCCTGCTGGTTCAGCATAATCAGATCGAGGCACAAATTCTTGGCTGCCAACAGGATATCCCTCCGAGCAATCCGGTACCGGCGGTCAGCGGCCTCCTGTTTCCATTTACCCGATTGCCTACGTGCCACATACAAAGTAGGAAAATCGAATCCTTGCGTCACCACCAGTTCCGAACTTGACATGCCGGTGATGCCACGTGTATAAAACGGGCTGTATTCCACCGACGGGTCTTCCAAGTTGTTCTCCGCCTGCACTTCCCATTTGGATGCCAGCACCGCCTGTGCCTGTGCCTGGAGTTCTTTGTTGTTCCGCTCTATCTGGAGCAGAACATCCTCTATCGTCTGTGCCTGCACCGTGCCGAAGCAAAGGCAGGCGATAATCCATATCTGTTTCAGTTTCATAAATCGGTAAGGTTTGTATTTTTCAATCGCGCCGCTCCTTGCGGTGCATCAGTTCGTACACGATTGGAACGATGAAGGCGTTCAGGAACGTGGAAGTGAGCAGACCTCCCAATATTACCTTCGCCATAGGACTTTGTATCTCATTGCCCGGCAGGTCGCCCCGCAGGGCAAGGGGAATCAGTGCCAATGCTGATGAGAGAGCCGTCATCAGGATAGGGTTCAGGCGATCCAGCGAACCGTGTACGATACATTCACGCAGACCCATGCCCTGCTCTTCACGCAACAAGTTGTAATGGCTGATAAGGAGCATGCCGTTACGCGTGGCGATGCCAAAGAGTGAAATGAAGCCGATGATGGCCGGGATGCTCAGCTCACCTGTCGTGACAAGCAAGGCGAATACACCTCCTATCAGTGCCAAAGGCAGGTTAAGGAGGATTACAGCACTCTGCGCCGCGTGGCGGAACTGCATGTACAAGAGCAGGAAAATGGCCACGAGGCTCATCAGCGAGGTAAGCAGGAGAATACGGCTTGCCGCCTGTTCACTTTCAAACTGACCGCCATACTCGATATGGTAACCTTCGGGCAGGTGGATTTCCTTCTCTATCCTCTCCCGGATATCATCCACCACGCTTCGCAGGTCACGCCCACTGGTATTGGCGGAGATAACAATCTTACGCTTCACGTTCTCACGATTGATCGTGTTCGGACCTGTCGACGACTTTACATCCGCCACGTAGCTCAAAGGAATTTTCTTTCCGTCACCGGTGTCTATCATCAGGTCCCTGATACATTCTGCCGCTCCCCGGCTTGACTCATCGGCACGCACCACTACATCGAACGACTTGCCCTGTTCGTACACCTGCGACACCGTCTCGCCCGCCAGGTTCACCTCCACAAACTCGTTGAACCGTGTCAGTGGGATACCAAACCTTGCCAGCATCTCCCGCCTGGGGATGATGGCAAGCTCAGGGCGTTCCACCTGTTGTTCCACATTCAGGTCGGCAATGCCCTCCACATCCTCCACAGCCTCCTTTATCTGATTGCCTATCGCGAACATCCGGTTCAGGTCGTCCCCGAAGAGCTTGATTGCGATGCTTGCCTGCGTACCGCTCAACATGGCATCAATACGGTGGCTGATGGGCTGACCTATCTCGATGTTCGCTCCGGAGAGCACCGAAAGCTTGCGACGCACCTCTTCCGCTACCTCATGGTGCGTACGCCCCTGTAGTTCGAAAGGGGCTTCCAACTCGGAAACATTAACCCCCAGCGCATGTTCATCCAGTTCTGCCCGTCCCGTCTTGCGGGCTACGGTCTGTATTTCGGGAATAGAAAGCAATAGTTCTTCAGCTTGCTGTCCAATCTTGTCCGATTCCTCAAGAGAAATTCCCGGCATCGAACTGACGTTGACCGTGAATGATCCTTCGTTGAAGGCAGGGAGAAAGCTGTGCCCCAACGTGAACGACAGTCCCAATGCCACGATGAACAGCACCAGTGCCCCTCCCAAAACCATACGCTTGTGACCCAGTGCGTATACCAGCCATCGTTCGTAACGCTTGCGAAGCCATACGGCAAGGAAGGCTTCGCGAGGCAGGCCACCGCCTTTCGGGGTATATCCCAAGAGATAGCTGCATAACACCGGGGTCAGGGTGAGTGCTACCACCGTAGAGGCGAAAAGCGACACGATGAAGGCAATACCCAACGGCACCAACATCCGCCCCTCCATTCCACTCAGAAAGAAGAGCGGAAGGAAGCTCACGATGATGATCAGGGTAGAGTTCAGAATGGGCATGCGCACCTCACGCGAGGCATGAAACACCACTTCGCGTACCGGCCTCCGCTCGGCTGGAGGCAACATGCGGTTAGCACGCAGGTGCTTCCATACGTTTTCCACGTCTACGATGGCATCGTCTACCAGCGATCCGATGGCAATGGCCATACCTCCCAGGCTCATAGTGTTGATACCCAGACCCATGTAGTGCAGCACCAAGACGGCCACCACCAACGACAAAGGGAGTGTCACTAGGGAAATGACCGTAGTACGTACATTGGCGAGGAAGAGAAAGAGCACGATGATCACGAAAAAGGCTCCTTCGTAGAGGGACTCCTGCACGTTACCAATAGAACTTTCAATAAAGCGTGACTGACGGAACGTGTCGGTGGATACATGCACATCGGGTGGAAGATTCTTCTGCAGGTCTTCCAAGGCCGCCTCTATCTGTTCTGTAAGTTCGATAGTACCCGTGTTGGGCTGTTTGGTCACCGTGATAAGCACGGCAGGCTTCCCTTTCTCCGATGCCACCCCAAGTTTGGGTTGGCGGGCTCCGATGCGTACGTCAGCGATATCTTCCAGCAAGACGGAAACTCCGTCCGTACGCTTCACCACCACGTGTGCCAGTTTTTCCACATTGGAAGTGGACACCATACCCCGCACAATATACTCATTGCCATATTCGTAGATGACACCTCCCTGGGTGTTCTGGTTCATATTGCGGGTCGCATCCATTACTTCACCTAGAGTCACCCCGTAATGTTTCATGCGCCCGGGGTGGAGCAAAATCTGATACTCTTTGATATCTCCCCCTAATACCGATACCTGTGCCACCCCACCCGTTGAAAGCAGGCGCGGGCGGATGGTCCAGTCGGCCAAGGTGCGGAGATCGAGCAGGGATGTGCTGTCGGCTGTCAGCCCCACGATGAGCAATTCGCCCAAGATGGACGATTGCGGTCCCAACGTAGGCTTGCCCACATTACCGGGCAGACCGTCAGCTACTGAGGCAAGTTTTTCCGACACGATTTGCCGGGCAAGGTAGATGTCCGTATCCCAGTCAAATTCCACCCATACTACCGAAAAGCCCGTGGTAGACGATGAGCGTACACGACGCACACCAGTGGCACCATTCACCGCTGTCTCGATGGGGAAGGTCACAAGCTGTTCCACCTCTTCGGCCGCCATTCCACCGGCTTCAGTCATAACCACCACTGTGGGCGCATTCAGATCCGGGAATACATCCACCTCCGTATGGAAAGCAGTGTAAGTTCCCCCTACAAGCAGAAGTACCGATGCCACCAATACCAGCAGGCGGTTCTGCAATGAAAAACGGATAATCTTGTTCAGCATGGCAACATCGGTTTAATGGTTGTGAGTATGTGCCGGGATAGCGTTGCTTGCCGATGCCAGTTTCACATGGACAGCCCCCTCGGCCACCACCTGCTCACCTGCCTCCAGTCCCGATCGGATTTCCACACGGATACCGTTGTCCATGCCTGTCTTTACTTCCTTTTTCCGGTAACATTCCTCATCAGTACGCACATAAACAAAAGTAACGCCTTCTTCTTCGGTCAGTGCCGATACGGGCACACTTACCACACCTTCACGCGGTGCCGTGAGCAAACATACCTCTGCATAAGAACCTGGGAGCAAGTCGCCCCGGTTGTCGAATTCGAACGTAAGGGGTACATAAAACGAATCTTCTCCCGTTGATTTGCCATACGAGAGCAGGTGTCCGTGAAAGTCTTCCAGCCGATGCCACGCACTGTCCGCTGAGGTGCGGAAGTGTGCGGAATGCACCTGGCGTAATGCCGCATAGTGCCGTTCAGACACTTCGGCGCGGAGTTGCAGGCGACGGGTACGGGTAACAACGACGAGGGGCTGTCCCACCGCCACATAGTCGCCTTCCTTGACGAGGCATTGCTTGACATAACCTCCTATGGGCGAAGACACCGCCACACCTTTTCCGTTGGGCGATGGTGTAAGGGCTCCGTAGGCCAAGCGTGCGTTCTCGTATGCTTCCTTCAGCTTGTTCAGCTCTTTGCGCGGCACAATCCGGCTGTCTGCCAGTTTCGCCGCACGTTCGTATTCGTCTTTTGCTGTTTCATAGGCAATGCGGGCGCGATTCACCGCGTCTCCATCCTGGATACGATCACCCGATACGGTCAACAGGGTGCCGTCTTTGTCCACCGCAACACCTTCCGTCAGCGGGTGCACGAATGACACCACGCCTGCCGTACTGGCCACTACCGCCACCTCATCTCCCTGCACGGCGAGGATTTGCCCGCCGGCCCGGATCACCCCGTAGAATGTACCTGTCTGTACTGTTTCCACCTTCACTCCGGCGGCTTCCGCTTTTGCGGGAGACAGCACGATTTCGTCTGCTACGCCGTGTGCATCTTCTCCTTCTTCATGCCCGTGGACATGGTTTTCTCCTCTTGAGCAGGATGTCAGTACGCACATTGCCAGGATTCCTGCCCATGTCAATTTCTTCATGATGATATTTTTCTTAGTTTTTTGTGTAACCTTGTATTCCCTACATTTGAGGATTCCCGTCTGCAAAGATAAATCACAACCTGTGCAACCGGGTTGCAATGTGGCGCACCGAGTAATTGCGCCATTACGGGGTCAACACATAGGTGGTGCACGCAAGGCCGTGCCTGAGATGAAAGAACACGTATAAAGTGAACCGGCATGCATGCCGTATGACTCTGCATCCCCTCCGGGTGCAGAAATCACACGCCCTGTACATGCCAAGGCATAAAGGATATAATGGAAACTGTATTCGGGAAACAGGTGTTGCGTCTGGCGGACGGGTATACTGCAGCGAAAGTATGCCACACACCCTTCGCCACTACATTCCTCTTCATCACCTGTATCTTCATGATGCAAATATCCCGCGCACAAGACATCCGCAGTACAGGCCGTGGCATCCCGGTGAAGGCAAAACACTTCCGCATGGTGGTGGTGAGGTACAATGCATGCAAACTGCATCAGCAGACACGCTACCAACAGAATCCAAACCGTATGTCTGCGCCCATTTCCCATCAGTCTATTGATTCCGGAGGGTCACCAACACTTTATCAATGCGGGCACCATCCATATCTGCTATCTCGAATGTAAAGTCGTTCCAGTCCAGTTTCTCTCCACTCACGGGGATATGCTGCAACTGCTGAAGGATAAGCCCGCCCAGCGTATGGTAGTCGGCGTTCTCAAACAGTTCCTGGCGGTCGAAGTAACATAGAAAATCGTACAAGGCACACTGTCCGTCCACCAGCCAGCCCTCGTTGTTCCTGCGTTTGATGATATCGGGTTCTTCGCCGGGGCTGTCCACAGCTCCTACCAGCCCTTCCAATATGTCACGCAGGGTAACGATTCCCACGCATACGCCGAATTCATCACATACCAATGCCCGGCTTATTTTCCGTGTTTTCATTTGTTCCAGCACCTTGTAGACATTCATACTTTCATGGAAAAATGTCGCCTCGTGTATCAAGGCACCCAACCTGAATCCTGGCTCATACAAGTGTAGCACCAAGTCTTTCAAATTGACAATGCCCTGTACGTGATCCAAATCGCCATCAGCAATGGGATAGAATTCATAAAGCTTCTCGCTGAGCACCTTCTTGATATCATTGGCGGTCATATCGGTGTCCAACCACACGATATCACTCTTGTGTGTCATGATAGATCCCACCTTCAGGTCACCCATCAGGAACACTCGCTCCATGATGTCCTGCTCCACGGGCTGTACCTCGCCATCTTCCGTGCCTTCCTGGATGATGGACTTGATTTCCTCTTCAGTCACCTTGCTGTCATTCTCCTTGATACCGCACAGATTGAAAATCACCTCCGTGCTCTTTGACAGCAGCCAAACAAACGGCAGAGCAAGGACGGAAAGGATTCCCATCGGGCGCGATACCGTCTTGGCAACCCGCTCGGATGCACCCAGCCCGATACGTTTTGGCACCAGCTCGCCGAAGATAATAGTCAGGTACGTTACCACTACCACAATGATACCTTGTGCCAGCGTAGCTGCATAGGCAACCGGTACGCCCCACGCCACCATTACGGCAGTAAAGTCGCTCGCCACCTTGTTTCCCGAATAGATACCGGTCAGGATACCTATCAACGTGATACCTATCTGTACTGTAGAAAGAAACCTATCCGGATCGTTTGCCAGCCTTAGGGCCACATCCGCCGCCTTGTTCCCCTTCTTTGCATCGGCGGAGAGCCGGGACTTGCGGGCGGATATCAATGCCACTTCCGACATGGAAAAAATGCCGTTGAGCACTATCAGCCCGATGATTATAAATATTTCATCCATAAAAAAGCCTGGTGTTTACCAGGACAAATATACAGCAATGTTCAGTCATAGTGAAAAGGCTGTCAAAGTATTAAGCAGTTTTAACAAAGCAGGTTCAATGCAATCCTGTTCAGTAGCGAGAAATTCTGTGCCGCATTTCCGGCTCTTTTCCTGCTATGGTCTTTACCGAAGGTGACATCCAACACCCAATGAAGGGAGTTATACGTGAGTTCGGTTTAAGATTACCACAAAGTCAGTTGTTTTGATTTCCCGATGG
>CAZAUU010000049.1:0-17218 GCA_964488405.1 uncultured Phocaeicola sp. | reverse complement strand
CTTCTTACTCCATGGCCACCTTCATGACCTCTTCCGCCAGCCGATCGGCTTCTTCCTTCGTGCCGGCTTCCGAATATACACGGATAATCGGTTCGGTATTACTTTTGCGCAGATGCACCCACCCGCCTGCAAAATCAATCTTTACCCCGTCCGTGTCATTTATCTCCTCGCCGCGATAACGTTCCTTTACTTTTTCCAGGATAGCATCCATGTCCGTATCCGGAGTCAGTCCAATGCGATTCTTCGCCATGAAATAGGCAGGATATCCCGCACGCAACCGGCTTGCCGTTTTCCCTTCGTGCGCCAGATGACTCAAGAAAAGGGCTATGCCCACCAACGCATCACGCCCGTAATGCGCCTTCGGATAAATCACCCCGCCATTGCCTTCGCCGCCAATCACGGCATGCACTTCCTTCATCTTCTCCACCACGTTCACTTCGCCCACGGCCGAAGCATGATACTCCATGCCGTAACGGCGGGTCACATCACGTAAGGCACGGGTGGAACTCAGGTTCGAAACCGTATTGCCCGGCGTATGGCGCAACACATAGTCCGCCACGCTCACCAGCGTATATTCTTCGCCGAACATGGTCCCGTCCTCGCAGATGATGGCGAGGCGATCTACGTCCGGATCCACGACAAAAGCCACGTCCATCCCACCCCGCCGCATCAGCGACATGATGTCTCCCAAATTCTTTTCCAAAGGTTCCGGGTCGTGCCGGAAGTCTCCCGTAGGATCACAGTACAACTTTTCGACCTGCTTCACCCCCAACCGCTCCAACAATGCGGGCAGGATGATGCCGCCTACCGAATTGACACAATCAACAGCCACACGGAAACCCGCCTTGCGGATGGCATCCACATCCACCAGATCCAGAGCCAGCACATGTTCGATATGCTTGTCGCCGTATGTCAGGTCTTGGGTGTAGTGCCCCAGGTGGGCGATATCGGCATACGCAAAGTTTTCCGCCTCCGCCATGCGCAACACCTCCTGCCCTTCCGCCGCGTCCAGGAACTCCCCGTTCCCGTCCAGCAGCTTCAAGGCATTCCATTGTTTCGGATTGTGGCTGGCCGTAAGGATAATGCCCCCGCATGCCCCCGAAAGGGTCACGGCAAGTTCGGTGGTAGGCGTGGAGGCAAGCCCGATGTCCACGACATCGAACCCCATCCCCATCAAGGTGCCGCAGACCGTCTGGCGCACCATCTCGCCGGAAACACGTGCGTCACGTCCTACCACGATGTGGTTGGCCTTCGTAGAAGAAATCCGGCGGACAAGCGTGGCGTATGCTGATGTGAACCTTACTATGTCCAACGGATTCAACCCCTCGCCCACTCTTCCGCCAATGGTTCCCCGGATGCCGGAGATTGACTTTACCAATGCCATGACCTATTTTCCCAGATTGTAAGTAAGCTCGTAATAACAAGGATATACATAACTGGATGCCGTAATGGTACCTTCGCTATGCGGCACTATCAGGCGCACGCGTGCCACGTCTTCCGACGAAGAAGTGCGCGAAGGCTTGACGTAACGCAAAGGCTGAAGCCAGCCCGTAGGCACAGAGGTGCTCCCATAGATGGCATACATGATGTAACTCACCGTAAACGCGGCCGAGTAAGAATCACCGCTGATTGTCACCTTATATTCTTCGGGGTGCAGCATATACATGGGCAAGGACCACGAAGAGTCCACAATCTGAAGGGGATAATTATACAGGTTCATGTTCCCTGTCAGCGTATCGCCCAGGCTGAAAAGGTTGTCATAATCCTCCATCGCTATTTCAAAGTAACGGGAAAGGATGGTGTACGACCCGTCGCCCAGTACAGTTTCACCTTTTCCTTTCTGCACGATGTTCATGTAGACCCCGCTTTCTTCAAACAGCACAAACTGGTTTTCGTTTGTCATCGTATCCTGTGCGTAAAACTCCCTTTCACTTATCACATCATAGTCGTGCGTGGTAATCCATGCGTCAATGGCATTGATTTCATCTTCCCTCAATTCGGCATACGTCTTCCCGTCGCTACACGACTGGAATCCCCACGTCGCCAGGAGCACTGCCATCCATAATAATAGTTTTATCCGTCTCATGTGTTTTCTAAAAAAATTATGGGTGCAAAAGTAATAAAAAGCCTTTAATCTCCCGAAGATTACACAGAATTTCGCAGAATTTAAGGAGTTAAAAGTGCGCCTGCAGGCTTTCCGCCTTCCTTCCGGCAAGGGAAACCCGTTCCGGAGGACTCCTACGGCAAAAATATTTCCACATCCTTTGCTATTCACAAAAATAAGTCATAATTTTGCACGAGTTTTTAGATAGGAGTGAATAATTTTTAGTTAGAGAGAAACGACATGCTTATAGCCGTTGATTTTGACGGGACTATCGTTGAAGACAAGTATCCCGCCATCGGGGCGGAAAAGCCTTTCGCCATCGAGACCTTGAAAAAATTGGCAGCCGACCGCCACAAGCTTGTGCTATGGACCGTGCGCGAAGGTAAATTGTTGGACGAAGCCGTGGAATTCTGCCGCCAGCGGGGTGTGGAATTTTACGCTGTAAACAAAGATTATCCTGAAGAGGAGAAAGAACGGAACAACCATTATTCCCGCAAATTAAAGGTAAACCTTTTTATCGACGATCGCAATTTGGGCGGATTGCCCGATTGGGGAATCATTTATGAAATGGTGTCGAAACGTCTTTCGTTTGAAGACGTATTTACTCATTACGGGTATGAAGAAGAAAAAATCCCCCACCGGAAAGGCTTTCTTGCAAGGCTCTTTAAGAGTTAAAAACAAACAACAATCCAGCTACGAAAGAAAATAAAGATTATTATTTTCCGCAGTTCAAAGTATTAATTTATGAATGATGAAATTAAAAAACGGTTTTCTAGTTTTTATCGTGGCCTTGATGACAGTAAATTGTACTTCCTATAAGAATGTACCTTACTTGCAAGACCCCCAAATAGTGAACGAACACGGCAAGGAACTTCCGCTTTATGATGCGAAAATCATGCCCAAAGACCTGCTGAGCATTACGGTGAACACCACGGACCCACAGGCTGCCGCACCGTTCAACCTGACCGTGCAGACTGCACTGAATGCTTCGCTTACCAACATCAACACCACCACGCAACCCACCTTGCAACAATACCTGGTAAGCAATGAGGGGGACATTGATTTCCCCGTTTTGGGACGCCTGCACGTGGGCGGGCTCACGAAAAATGAAGCCGAGGACCTGATTCGCGAACGCCTGCGGCCTTATCTGAAAGAAACGCCCATCGTGACCGTGCGCATGGCAAACTACAAGATTTCCGTATTGGGTGAAGTGTCAAATCCGGGAACCTTTACCGTCAGCAACGAAAAAGTAAATGTGCTAGAAGCACTTGCCATGGCGGGCGACATGACGGTGTACGGCGTACGGACCAATGTCAAACTAATCCGTGAAGACGCCAAGGGGAACAGGGAAATCGTGGAACTTGATCTGACGAAAAGTGATATCATACTTTCACCCTACTTTTACCTCAGGCAAAACGATATCTTGTACGTCACCCCGAACAAGACGAAAGCAAAGAACTCCGACATCGGTAACACGACTTCCACCATCATTTCAGGCACCTCCATACTAGTGTCCTTGGCGAGCCTGATAGTCAACATCTTGAAATAACGAAAGAGTGTGTGAATCAAAAAACAAATAGACGTATGCTCGAAGAACAGAACAACAACGGACAAAATAATCAAGAAGAAAGTTTCAACCTTTACGCTATTATCTTCAAATATCTGCCCTATTGGCCGTGGTTCGTTGCCAGTGTAGTAATCTGTTTGATATTGGCAGTCCTTTTCCTGCGGTACCAGCCTCCTGTATACCGGGTGACATCGGCGGTGCTCATCAAGGAGCAGGAGAAAAGTGGCAGCGGTTCATCGTCCTCACCGTTGTCCGCTCTCCAGAACTTCAGCATGTTCTCCATGACAAACAATTTCAACAATGAAGTGGAAATCCTGCATTCGCGTACACTCGTCAAAAAAGTGGTGACCGAGCTTCGCCTGTACATTTCCATTTCCGAGAGGCGTCTTACCGGTTACAATATTCCGCTTTACAACTCTTCTCCGGTTAACGTATTCATGACCGCCGAAGAAGCGGACAAACTGGAAGAACCGATAAAACTGACAATGAAATATACCCTCGATGGAAAACTCGATGTGAAGGCCGAATATACACTGAACGAGGAAGAAGAAGAGATGAAGCAATCCTTTACCCGGCTTCCGGCCTCATTCCCTACCCCTGTAGGCGTGATAAACTTCAGCCTCAATGATTCCCTGCCCAAACCGATGGAAGAAGACATGAACCTCGTGGCGTACATCAACACCCCAACGGACATGGCAGAATCTTACACGGAAAACCTCACTGTGGAAGCTACATCGAAAACCACGACCATCGCACAGATTACCATACAGAACACCAACGTACAGCGTGCCATAGACTTCATCAACTGCTTAGTAGTTTTTTACAATAGGGACACCAATGACGAAAAGAACGAGGTGGCGCAAAAAACGGCCGAGTTCATCGAAGAACGTATCGGGATTATTAACCGTGAACTGGGTTCAGCTGAAACAGAACTGGCTGATTTCAAACAACGTTCGGGCTTGACAGATCTGACCAGCGATGCCCAGCTGGCATTGGCGGAAAGTTCGAAATACGAACAGCAGCGCGTGGAAAACGCCACACAGATCCAAATGGTGGAGTTCCTCAAGAACTATATCAACGATCCGGAAAATAAAAATGAAGTCATTCCATCAAACGTGGGACTGAAAGACCAGAACCTTTCGTCTGTCATCGACCAGTACAACACGATGATTATCGAGCGCAACCGCCTGCTGCATACCTCTTCAGAAAACAACCCCGCCGTCATCAACATGAATGTCGGCATCGAAGCCATGCGCCGCAGCGTGCAGACCACGGTAGAAAGCGTGCTGAAAGGCCTAAACATCGCCAAAGTGGACATCGAGCGACAGACACGCCGATTTGAAGGACGCATCAGCAACACCCCCCTGCAAGAAAAGGAATTCCTCAGCATTGCACGCCAACAGGAAATCAAGGCGTCACTCTACACCATGCTCCTCCAAAAGCGGGAAGAAAATACCATCACACTTGCTTCCACGGCAAACAATGGGCGTATCATCGAAGAGCCGCTTGCCGACAAGTATCCCGTGTTCCCCAAGGAAGAAATTATTGTGTTAGCGGCATTGATACTGGGACTGGGCATTCCGGTGGGTATCGTCTATGTGCGCAACCTGCTCAAATACAAAATAGAGAACCGTGAGGACGTGGAGCGCATCACCGATGTGCCCATCTTGGCAGAACTTCCTTCTTGCGAACGTTCACTGGTAGGTGCCATTGTAGTGCGTGAAAACATGAACGATATCATGGAAGAAACATTCCGCAAACTGCGTACCAACCTGATTTTCATGTTGAGCAAAGAACAAAAGGTAATCCTCTTTTCCTCCACACAGCCCGGAGAAGGGAAATCATTCGTGGCAGGAAACACTGCTGTGAGCCTTGCATTCTTGGGCAAAAAAACCATTATCGTTGGTTTGGATATCCGAAAACCGGGATTAAACAAGGTGTTCAACCTTTCGCGTCGTATAGAGGGTATCACCAATTACCTCGCTGACCCCGACAACGTGAATATCTTCGACATGGTGCAGCATTCCGACATCAGCGAAAACTTGGATATCCTGCCGGGAGGACCTGTACCACCCAACCCCACCGAACTGATTGCAAGAGACGTGCTGGATCGCGCCATCGAATGCCTTAAACAAAAATACGATTACATCATCCTCGACACCGCTCCAATTGCCATGGTCACGGATACGGCAATTATTGGCCGTGTGGCAGATATATGCGTCTATATATGCCGTGCCGACATTACCCCGAAGGCAGGATACAGCTATATCAACGTATTGCGTGACGAGAAGAAGTTCCCCAAACTCGCAACCGTCATCAACGGGATTGACATGAGCAAACGGAAAAACAGCTATGGCTACCAATACGGGCATAAATATGGATACGGCTATGGGTATGGTTACGGTTACGAGCAGAATCTGAAGAAAAAATAAGCTTATGAAAAAAGTGGCATTGATCACCGGAATCACCGGACAGGACGGGTCTTATCTTGCCGAATTCCTGATTGAAAAAGAGTACGAGGTACACGGCATTTTGCGCCGCTCTTCTTCTTTCAACACTGGACGCATCGAGCACCTGTATCTCGATGAGTGGGTGCGCGACATGAAAAAGAGCCGGTTGGTGAACCTCCATTGGGGAGATATGACAGACTCCAGTTCGCTCATCCGCATCATCAGCGACATCCATCCCACAGAAATCTATAACCTTGCAGCACAAAGCCATGTGAAGGTGTCGTTTGACGTGCCTGAATACACTGCCGAGGCGGATGCCGTGGGTACGTTGCGCCTGCTGGAAGCCGTGCGCATCTGCGGACTGGAGAAAACATGCCGCATCTACCAGGCTTCCACATCGGAGTTGTTCGGCAAAGTACAGGAAGTACCCCAAAAAGAAACTACCCCATTCTACCCGCGTTCACCGTATGGCGTAGCAAAGCAGTATGCCTTCTGGATTACAAAGAATTACCGTGAAAGTTACGGCATGTACGCTGTGAACGGCATCCTTTTCAACCACGAGAGTGAGCGCCGGGGCGAAACCTTCGTGACACGTAAAATTACGCTGGCAGCCGCACGCATCAAACAAGGATTCCAGGACAAACTGTACTTGGGCAACCTTGATGCACGCCGCGACTGGGGCTACGCCAAAGATTACGTGGAATGCATGTGGCTCATCCTGCAAAATGATACGCCGGAAGACTTTGTGATAGCTACGGGCGAAATGCATACCGTGCGCGAATTTTGTACGCTGGCTTTCGGCTACCTTGGCATCGAGTTGGAATGGCAGGGAAACGGAGTGGACGAAAAAGGCATCGACAAGGATTCCGGTCGGGTATTGGTGGAAGTGGATCCGAAATATTTCCGCCCGTGTGAAGTGGAACAGCTCATGGGAGACCCCACCAAGGCGAAAGAGAGATTAGGCTGGAACCCGACCAAGACTTCCTTCCCCGAACTGGTACGCATCATGGTAGAGCACGACATGCGGTTCGTGCGGAAATTACATTTGAAAGCGGAACCGGAAGAAGAATAAATAATGGACAAAAATGCTAAAATATATGTGGCAGGACATCACGGAATGGTGGGTTCTGCCATTTGGAACAACCTCCTGCAAAGAGGGTATACGAACCTTGTAGGGCGCAGCCACAAAGAACTGGATTTATTGGACGGCGTGGCGGTGAAACGTTTTTTCGACGAAGAGCATCCCGATGCCGTGGTACTGGCAGCCGCCCATGTAGGTGGAATCATGGCCAACCTGCAATACCGTGCGGATTTCATCTACCGCAACTTGCAAATACAGCAAAATGTCATCGGCGAAAGTTTCCGCCACGGCATAAAGAAACTGCTCTTCCTGGGCAGTACATGCATCTACCCGCGTGAAGCCCCCCAGCCCATGAAGGAGGAATACCTGCTCACCTCGCCGCTGGAATACACCAACGAACCGTATGCCATCGCCAAGATTGCGGGACTGAAAATGTGCGAAAGCTTCAATCTGCAATACGGCACGAACTACATTGCCGTAATGCCCACCAACCTATATGGGCCGAACGACAATTTCCATTTGGAGAACAGCCATGTGCTCCCAGCGATGGTCCGCAAGATACATCTGGCAAAATGCTTGAGTGAAGGCAACTGGGAAGCAGTCCGCAAAGACATCGACCTGCGCCCGGTGGAAGGTGTAAACGGGAAGAACACCAACGAAGAAATAGCAGCAAAATTGGCACGGTTCGGCATTACGCCGGAGGCTGTCATCCTATGGGGCACGGGCAAGCCGCTCCGCGAATTCCTGTGGAGCGAAGAAATGGCGGATGCCAGTGTCCATGTCTTATTGAATGTGGACTTTAAAGATACCTATAAAGAAGGCTGCAGGGAAGTGCGCAACTGCCACATCAACGTAGGCACGGGAAAGGAACTGAGCATCCGTGAGGTAGCTGAAAAAATCGTGAAAGAAATCGGGTTCAGGGGCGAATTGCGCTGGGATTCCTCCAAACCGGACGGTACCATGCGCAAGCTGACCGATGTGTCGAAACTCCACGACTTAGGCTGGCACCACAAAGTGGAAATAGACGAGGGAATCCATCGCCTGTACGAGTGGTACCTGAAAGGAATCTGTATCAATCACCAGACTGCATAAAGACACCGTCACCGGCATGGAAAAAGAAAAATCCTTTTCAACCCATGCCGGTGACGTCAAAAGAACTTGCCGCAAATCATTCACGGCGGATAATCTTACGGAAATCGTTCACTATTTCACGCCCAAAGTTGATGCGTGTGCTGTCCACCTCACGGATTGCAACCGGCGTGACGGCATCCTTATACTTCGCCTTGCCCAACCTGATTTTCATCTTGTCCAAGTTGCCGGTAACATTCACCCCCAGTTTAACCGGAACAGGTGACTTCAACACCGAAATATGATAATCGAAGTTCATGTCGAGTCCCTGCGTACCGCCTACCGCCGCCTTGTACCGGTCTATCTGGATAAGGAAAGGATAGATTGTCACATTCCCGTCCTGCACCGTCACATTGACGGATATGCTGTCGAACATATTCCGTTCCTTATTCTTGAACATCAGTTTTTTCGATATTTCAGCAAATGTCTCCCCATCCATCAGCACCAAGCTGTCGCCATCGATATGCACCGCCGCACGCAGGCTTGGGATTTTGATGTTCATGTTTGAATCAAGACGGGACTCGGCAGCGGCTTCGAAGTCGACCGTTCCCTTGAACGAGCGCAGCATCGGCACAATAGAATCCAATGAAGGAATGAAATCCACCAGCTTGCCGATATTGATTTTCTTCAGGCGGAAATCAAATCCCGCGTATCCCATATTCTGTTCGGTAGCACGATAAACAAGCGTAGTCGACATCTCCGCATCCAGCCCTTTCATACTCAGTTCGTTCAGGTGAATTGCCTGGTTACGGACTTCCACTCCTCCCCGCACGTTTTCGAACACGAGGTTTTCGTATTTTACCCGCTTCAGGTCTGCCTGCAGTTCAAAGTCGATGCCTTTCGGGATGACAAAGAGTTTCAGATCCGAAGCTGTAGTATCCACTTCCACCTCGGGTATTTCCTCAAAAACGTCGGCCACCACGGTCGTGTCTACAGGGAGATTCAGTGCATTAATCAGCTGGTTGCAGTCCAGGTTGCGGGAAGAAATGTTGAGTTTGGCCCGTAACGGACGATGGTAATTCATTACGCCATACAAGTCGTAAACCGACCCGCTTACGGTCATATCGGAGTGTCCGATACGGAGGCTTGCATTGCGCAAGGTAATGGTACGGTCGCCTACGGTGAGTGAAGTCTTGCGCATGTGCAGCGGCATGGCAAGCTGGGAAGCCGACAGTTTCAGCCGGTTGAACCCGATAATGCCTTTCGGTATCCACAATGAATCCCGAAGTTTCTCTGCAGACACGCCAAACCCCGCCTTGTCCATGCCCAACCTGATTTCGCCTGCACGGGCAAAAAGGGTATCCGCATCCAAAGACAAACCGATTTTGGGCTTCGACGGGTCCCTGTCGCCGGGCTGCAGACGCACGGTACCCTTTGCCTGCTTGCAGAACACTGCCAACGAATCGCCCATACGCCCTTTCAGCTGGTCCAGTTCCACCTTACACTCTACATTCACGATGCGGGTGGTGTCTTGCGGATTGGTCGACTTCACTGTTGCCGCCAGCCGTTGCAAGTTGGCATTGAGCTGTTCCGATTTCAACGCCATCTCCGTAATCTCGGCATGTGCTCCCAAAAAGTCGTTGCCCACAAAAGCAAGCGACGCATCGCTGCTGAACTCGAAACCCTTGTTCACATCGCGCAGCAACATGTCAGACATCGTAATCTTTCCTCCTGCCTTGATGCGTCCCAAGTCTTTTTTCTTGATAGAAGACAAGCGTGCCTTCAGCTTCAGGTCTGCATCTACCGACCCCCGGATGGTGATTCCTTCCTGCAAAGGAAAAGTCTGAGCCAGCGAAGTCAGGTCTATCTTCGACCGGGTATTGAAAGTAATGTCGGGGTCACCCAGCAGATCATCTATCTTGGCATCGGCAAGTATATCGGTATGGGCTCCCTGGAAATGGATGATTTTCAGGTCGGCATACGAAACCTTCTCCCGCATCAGATCCACGAATGCCTGAAAATCGGCAGTAAGGCTGTCAATGCCATAAGGCAGTTCCTTGTATTTGGCTGTTACGTCCCTGATACGCATGTCGAGCGTCACCGCAGGCATCTGTTGTTTCCCGTACCAGCCTTCTATTTTGCCACGCATGCCCACCTCCCCCTGTGCCGTAAGCTCTTCGCGCTTCAATATGCTTTCGGGAACCATGTTCAAGACGGTTTCCACCGTAGGGGCATGCAGCCCGTATTCCAGGTTGACCGCCAAAGCGTGGCGGGCGCTGTCTCCCTGCAACGTGCCTTTCACATCGAAACGGATACCGTTGACTGATATGCGTGCATCGTTCAGGGTCAGCAGATGCGTGGCACGCTCCACTTCCACATCGGTATTCAGTTCTGCCGCAATGTGGTTCAAGATCAGTTGCCCGTCCTGCCAGAAAATGATGTTGTCGTTCTTGAAATCCAACGACAGGCGCGAACGCTCCTTATGCAAAGCCAGCTGCAATCCGAGCGAAGCGTTCCGCAAGCTGGCATACAGCCGTGTATCCCTGTCATCAAAAGTCACATTGGTACGTTTCAACGACACTTTTCGGATATCTATGCCTCCGGAAAAGGGACGCACAGTATCGGAGGCGAGCGTATCGGCAGAAACCTCCACCGCGACCGTATCGGCCTTCAAGATATCCCAATTCGCCACCCCTTCCTCGCTTCTGTATGCATATACGGATGCGTCTTCCACACCCAGGTAATTTACCGTAATCTTGTCCTTGTAAAAATAATCCATCGGGTTCACCACGACCACACACTTCCGGAACGACACGAGCGAATCGGTCTTCGACCATGCCGAATCGGACAGGTTTTTCGACACCAAGCTACCCTCTGTCAGTCTTAGCCCGAAACGGGGGAAGGTGGAAAAGAAAGTCAGTTCCACACTTTTCATATCCAGCTTGGCATTCAATGCCTCGTTTGCCACTTTCACCACCACTGGGGTCAGTTTCTCAGGCGTAAATATAAAATTGATGACAAGCGCAACAGCCCCTGCCACCAACACGACAAATGAAACGACCGAAAATACTGTCGCCTTCATTATTCTTTTTGTACGCTTCTTCATGATTTACCACTTTAAACCATTACAAAGTTACAAAAAAAAGAGGTGGTCACTCTTCTTCGTCCACCTCTTCTATGCTAAATTTTGTTACGGTAAGGTTTGCCTCATAAAAGGTTTCCCCATTCTCGATAAACATACTTCCACCCGTACGCATAAACATCCGTACTGTCATACCGTCATTTGCCGTAAGTACATATTCGCCTTTGTGTTGTTGGTCATTTATCGTGTACCACATGGCATTCTGTCCATATTGCACTTCCACATAGTCCGAATCCGTATCATATTCCCACACAATGCGGTAGTGTGCCGTCTCCCCCCTCCCGAAGGTGAAGGCGCATGTACTTTCATTGTATGTCACGTAGGATAAGGAAGTCACTTCCTCCGGATAGAAATTCAGCACCACAATCCGCGTACTCTCATCCAACCATGAGATATTGTTTATCGAATACGACGTGTATGTTTCCCCTAAGTGCTTTTTCGACACAGGATAATAGCCTACCTCATCTTCCGAACATGCAGACAAGACATACGCCAGCATTACCGGCAGAAAAATCCATATACCTTTCATTATTCTTCCGGCATTTCACCTGGCATTTCACCATCAGAAGGAGGTGCAGGCCTACCGTTTCCGCGTTCAGCCTGTATTTTCTGCCACTTCCCGTACTGCTCGTCGGTCAGGATTTCTTTCAGCTTCTTGTTCATCTTCTCCATCCCACTATTATCCATCATGGGCGGACGGCCACCGTCCGACGGAGGCATCCCTCCTTCAGGTGGCATAGGTGGACGTCCCCCCTCAGGCGGCTGTCTGTCTGCCATCTGTTTCATCATTTCCTCCTGGGTATCCAGGTTCAATTTGTATATTTGCTCATATTGCTCGTCGGTCAAGTCCAACGCTTCGTTCATCCTGTCCGTCATCCGCTTTGCCATCTCCTCCACATTCGGAGTTTCCCTCACTCCTTCCTGTTCCTGTGGCACTGCCATCTGCAACGGAGTGCTGCCCGACACCGTACATAACCCTCCACAAAACAAGGCCATGCCGAATACCATACGTCTAACCTCTTGTTTCATAATGTAATGTTTTGATATTTGCATAACGAAATTACACTCCGCCACCCAAACCTGGAAATACAATCAACCAATTTCTTTTTTCCTTCAACGAACCACGGAAAGAACACGCCGAATCCGCTTTTCATGTACATATTGCAACGCATCCTCTTCGGCAACAGCAAACCGGCATGCCCGGCTATAGAGACGATGTACGACAGGACGGAATGGTCTATAAAATCACCCGTTTCGAAGATTATTTTTGCACATTGTTTCTTCTTACCCTATGTTTGTAATAAAAACTAACTAATGAAACGCCTGCCAAAGGAAAAAGTATTGGAACAGGTCATTTACCTGACCCTATGGATATTGGTATTGGGAATACCACCCATTAACCTGCTTCTGCAAAACAGTGAGGCTATGGGGGAAATCAATTTCAAGGAAGACGTATTGCGGGTATGGATTGCAGAAAGTCCTTTCCTGCTGCTTTTCTTGGTGAACAACTACATACTGATCCCGTTGCTGCTGCTCAAGAAGAACTATGCCGGATACGCCATGGTGATTATCCTTATCATCCCGTTGCTGTTCATCATCGTCCCTGAAGCTATCAGGATATTCGGTCCGGAACCTATGGAACGGGAAGGAATGATGCCTCCTGCCATGGTACCCCCTCATCCGCCCGGCGATTCGCTTCGGATGCACCCGGAACGGTCGGCTCCCTCTTTCGTCACGTTCATGCATATCGTGGTAGCGATGTTGCTCATAGGATTCAACGTGGCAATCAAGCTTTTCCTGAAATCCCTGCATGACGACGAGCACCTGAAAGAGTTAAACCACCAGCGGCTGAAAGCCGAACTGCAATACCTGAAGTACCAGCTCAATCCCCACTTCTTCATGAACACCCTGAATAATATCCATGCATTGGTGGACATTGATACGGACAAGGCAAAGAAAAGCATCATCGAACTTTCGAAACTCATGCGCTACATGCTCTACGAAGCGGACAAGAACAGCATCCTGCTCTCGAAGGAAATCCAGTTCTTGCAACATTACCTTACACTGATGCAACTGCGCTATACCGGCAAACTCAGCATCCGTACGGATTTCCCGCTCATCGTACCCGACATACAGGTGCCCCCGTTGCTTTTCATCTCACTGGTGGAGAATGCCTTCAAGCATGGGGTGAGTTACCTCAGCGAATCGTTCATCGACATCCGCATCAGTATCGAAGAGCAAAAAGTGCACTTTTCGTGCCGAAACAGCATACACTCCAAACAGGAGAAGGTATCCGGCGAAGGTATCGGACTCCCCAACGTACGGAAACGGTTGAACCTGCTTTTCGGAACCGACTATACGCTGGATACCCAAGAAGACAACAACGAATATCACGCATTACTAATAATACCTGCATTATGATCCATTGTGTCATCATCGACGACGAGCCGCTCGCCCTCATCCAACTGGGCGGTTACATCAAGCAAATCCCTTTTCTGAAATTGGAAAAATCGTGCCAGAACACGTTCGAAGCGCTGGAATGCCTGCGCGAAAAAAAGATAGACCTGATATTCACCGACATCAGCATGCCCGACCAGAACGGAATGGATTTTATCCGGTCCCTGCCCGACCCTCCGTTGGTCATTTTCACTACCGCTTATTCCTCGTATGCCGTAGAAGGTTTCAAACTGAATGCCGTTGATTACCTGCTGAAACCCTTCGAATTCCAGGATTGCCTGAAAGCTGCCGAAAAGGCAAGGCATTTGCTCGAACTGATTTCTTCCGCTCCTACGGAAAATACCCTTTTCGTGAAAAGCGACTACAAAGTGGTCCGCATCGAATTGGACAGCATCACGTACATCGAAAGCATGAGCGAATATATTTGCATCCATACCGAAGAGAGGGAAAAACCTATCATCACCCTGCACAGCCTGCAGAAATTAGAAGGCCGTCTGCCCGACCATTTCATGCGCGTACACCGTTCGTACATAGTCAACCTGAAAAAAATCAAGGAAATATCACGTTTCCGTATCCGCATCGACCAGAAAAAACTGATCCCGATAAGCGAGAACTACAAGGAAAGGTTCATGGAATACATCAACCGGAACTGCTTGCTGTAACCCGGTCAAGGCCGTGCCCGCCTGCTGTGCCCCGAACGTATCGCCGCATACTGACTTTCCGCAGGAGAAGCTGTTATTTTACACACTTTTCCCAATTATCTCACGGAAATTTAGTATGTTTGCCTTTTACATATCAATACGGAAAAATATGATGATAGAAATTCGGAAATTAAGTGGCACGGATAAAAAGCTTTATCCATTGGTCGGTCCGCTTGTGATGAATCCGCAGGTATTGAAATACAACCACAACTATGCGTTCAAGACAGGAAAAGCATATCAATGGTACATTGCCGCAAAAGGGGAAAAAATTGTCGGATTCGTTCCCGTGGAAAACAAGCCCGGCGGATGCATCCTCAACAACTATTATGCCCAAAAAGAAGACCATGACGAAATCATCGGAGAACTGCTGAAAACCATTTGTGAAGACGAAGACTATAAGGGTATGACACTGAATGCCATAGTGCAGTCTCCGCATGCGGAGCTGTTCGCCCGGCAAGGATTTACTGTCTACAAAGAATGGACCCTCTACCTCAAAATGCAAAAGACAAATGGGACAGAAACAACAGTCAACTAAAAATGTGTATGAACTGGCACAAGAAAGACTGGACATCATTTTCAAGGAATTTGACAATATTTACGTATCCTTCTCGGGCGGGAAAGACAGCGGCGTAATGCTGAACATGTGCATCGATTATATCCGGAGGAATAACCTGAAACGGAAAATCGGTGTATTCCACATGGACTACGAAATACAGTACAGCATGACCATCGACTTTGTAGACCGTATTTTAGAGGCGAACAAAGACATCCTCGAAGTGTATCGCGTATGCCTCCCCTTCCGGGTGGCCACGTGTACTTCGATGTACCAGTCATATTGGCGCCCGTGGGACGAAGAGAAAAAGGATATGTGGGTGCGCCACATGCCAAAAGAGGCCATGACCATCAAAGATTTTCCGGAACTGAAGCCGGATATGTGGGATTATGATTTCCAAATCTATTTCGCCCAATGGCTCCACAAAAAGAAAAATGCCACGCGCACATGTTGCCTGGTAGGTATCCGCACGCAAGAAAGTTTCAGCCGGTGGAGGTGCATCTTCCAGGTACCGAAAACCATCCTATACCACAAATACATCTGGACATCCAAAATAGGGAACGATGTCTACAACGCATATCCGATATACGACTGGCGAACCACGGATATATGGATTGCCAACGGCAAATTCAAATGGGACTACAACAACCTGTACAACCTGTATTACAAAGCGGGCGTCAGTATCGAACGCCAGCGTGTGGCAAGCCCCTTTATCGGCGAAGCCATCGAAAGCCTGGCACTCTACAAGGCTATCGACCCCAATATGTGGGGGCGCATGATCGGCCGTGTGAATGGGGTGAACTTCGCAGGAATCTACGGAAATACACATGCGACTGCCCGTCACCGCATCAAGCTCCCCAAAGGATATACATGGAAATCGTTCATGTTTTTCTTGTTGTCTACCCTCCCTGAGAACACCCGCAACGGGTATTTGCGCAAGTTGGACGTAAGCATCAAGTTCTGGCGCACCAAAGGAGGATGCCTGAGCGATGAGGTGATACAAAAACTGCAGGATGCAAATATCCCGATTGAGGTAATGGACAAAAGCAACTACAAGACCCATAAACACCCCGTGCGCATGGAATACCAGGAAGATATCGACATCCCCGAGTTCCGTGAACTTCCTACTTACAAGCGCATGTGCATCTGTATCTTACGGAACGACCATGCATGCAAGTACATGGGATTCTCGCCCACCAAAGAGGAAATCAGCAAAAAGAGCAGAATAATGGAAAACTACAAACATATATGGAAATGACGCAAGAATACAAAAGCCCTGTCTATAACGTAAAAGCTGTTCCGGTAGAAAAAGTTTTTGCCAACGACTACAACCCGAACAAAGTGGCTCCCCCGGAAATGAAACTGTTGGAAATATCCATTTGGGAAGACGGGTTCACGATGCCGTGCGTATGTTATCACGACAAGGAAAATGACAGATACATCCTCGTAGACGGATTCCACCGGTATACCGTATTGAAGACCTCCAAACGCATCTACGAGCGGGAAAAAGGCCTGTTGCCCGTAGTGGTTATCGACAAGGATTTGTCCAACCGCATAAGTTCTACAATCCGCCATAACCGTGCACGGGGCACGCACAACGTGGAACTGATGTCACATATCGTGGCTGAACTTGACAAGGCAGGCATGAGCGACCAATGGATTATGAGGAACATCGGAATGGATCGGGACGAACTGCTCCGCCTGAAACAGATTTCCGGCCTGGCAGAACTTTTTGCAGACAAGGATTTCAGCATCCCGCTATCCAAACCCACCTACCTTCCCGATCCGGAAAATGATGAGGAAGCCACCGTAAAGACAGAAGGATGAATGGTATCGAGCAGGATGAAAACGAAATGGTTTTCTTCCTGCTCTCGTTTTCCTGACCTCTCACACCCCGTACGTGTCGCTTGACATACGCGGTCTATTGTTTTATTCTGCAAAAAAATGAGGCTGTCTCAAAATAAACATTAGGGATAGCCTCTTTTTTGTATCATGTTCAGGGCAAACGCATCTAAATTTTGCAGAATGTATATTATCAATGTTCGTTAAACATTAGCTTAGCCTAAGCGGCTTTGGCAGTAAATAAAATGAGTTC
>CAZAUU010000048.1:0-17427 GCA_964488405.1 uncultured Phocaeicola sp. | reverse complement strand
TGCAGATTCCCGTTGCAAAATTAGCTGTTTTTATCGCACATTTCAAATAATGGGAGTACTTTTTCTCTTTCTGCTTGCAGGCAGAAAGAGGAGAGTCCTTTATTATAACGGTTTATGACAACAATAAAAGGCTGAACCACCTCTGTGTCCAGCCATTATATCTTTTCCTTCTAAAAACTGTTTACGCTAACTTGCTGATGTGTTTAGCCAATTTAGATTTCAAATTGGCTGCTTTATTTTTGTGGATAATATTCCGCTTGGCTAATTTGTCCAAAATTTTTTGTACTTGTGGATACATCGCTACTGCTTCAGTCTTGTCTGTAGTAGCACGAAGTTTCTTCACTGCTGTACGCATCGTCTTTGCATAATATCTATTGTGAAGTCTCCTTTTCTCAGCTTGTCTGATTCTCTTAATAGATGATTTGTGATTTGCCATCTCGACTAATCTTTAAATTTTATTCTTTATTTTGCTTATTTTGGTAGCCCGTGGGAGAATCGAACTCCCCTTTCAAGAATGAAAATCTTGCGTCCTAACCGATAGACGAACGGGCCTCCTTACCATAGAAATAGCTTTTCATATTCCAGAAAAACATCTTTCCTCGTTTGCGGGAACAAAGGTATGAAGATTTTTCTTTACTGCAAAAACTTTCGATAAAAAAATCGGTAAATGCATCTAATTATTGTATTTACTTTGATGAAAAAATAAGTTTTTCTTCGAAATACCTTTATCTTTGCCCGCAGATGAAAAAATAATTTTATGCTGCAAAAATACAAAGGGGTTGTGTTGCATGTGCTGAAATACAATGACCGTTCGGACATCGCACATATCTATACAGAACAGGCTGGACGGATGTCGTTTTTGATTCCGGTAAATCATTCGCGCAAGTCAATGGTGAAACGAGTATTGTTTCAGCCTTTGTCTTTGGTAGATCTTAATGCAAATGTGCGTCCGCGTTCAAGTCTACATACCGTACACGAAGCGAAAGCATGGTATCTTTTCCAGTCTTTGCCTTATAATCCATACAAATCAGCCATCGCGATGTTTCTTGCCGAATTTCTTTATCGGACGTTAAAAGAAGAAATAGAAAACTTGCCCTTGTTCGCCTATATGGTGCATTCGATACAATGGTTGGATACATGTGAGGGAAATTTTGCCAATTTTCACTTGGTATTTTTAATGCACCTTTCCCGTTTCTTAGGTTTATATCCCAACATGGACAATTATATGCCGGGGTGTTATTTCGATTTGTTGAATGCCTGCTTTGTAGCTCTTCCTCCTTTGCATGGCATGTTCATCACTCCTGGGGAAAGTCGGCATCTCCGTAACCTGATGCGCATGAATTACAGAACAATGCATCTTTTCAACATGAGCCATTCCGAACGAAATCATTGTATAGATGTCATTAACAAGTATTACCACCTACACCTGCCCGATTTCCCGGAAATGAAATCACTCCAGGTATTGCAGGAACTTTTTAAATAAAGGATGGAGAATCCTATACCAGTTCTCCCTCCTCCTTATACTTGCTTAGCCAAGCAGTTCTTTCACTTTAGCCGAAATGGTTCGTCCCTCAGCAAGTCCAGCAAGTTCTTTGGTCGCTATGCCCATAACCTTGCCCATATCTTTACTGCTGGTAGCACCTGCGTGCGCAATAATGTCTTTCAGCTTGGTTTCCAATTCTTCGGGAGAAAGTTGTTTGGGAAGATAGGCTTCAATGATATGCACTTGGGCCAGTTCGGCTTCCGCTAATTCTGGACGTCCTGCCTGCGTATATCCTTCGGCAGCGTCTTTTCCCTGTTTCACCAATTTCTGCATGAGCTTCAATGCGGTATCATCCTCCAGTGTATCATTGGCTCCCGGAGCTGTTTTAGCTTCTAAAAATACCTTTTTCACATTGCGCAAGGTTTCTAACTTCACCTTGTCCTTGGCCTTCATGGCCTCTTTGATATCATTGCTAATTTGATCAAATAAGTTCATATTATGTTTATTGTTAGTTAAAAAGTAATCTTCATCGAACCGTTTTCGGTTGTGGTGGATTTCAGGGTCGACTTTTCACTTGCTGCAGCACGCTGGTGTATGCTATCGAGCACAGTTTTAGAACGCTTATAGGTAGGGGTGGCATCTACAATGCTGATTACATCATCATTGTCCAAGTCGTCTTGGGTGAAAATATAGATTTTGTAATTTCCCTTTTTCCTTTCGTTTCTGTTACTCTCATCGTAGTATACTTTCCGGCGTTCTGCCTTGATTTCCTGTGTTTTCTCAATTTCTTTGCGTGTTAATTCCGCTTCCGCTGATTGTTTTTCTTCCATACCTGACACGTCTTTGATGCCGAACCCTGTGGCAAGAATGGTGAACTTCACTTTCCCTTCTAACGTATCATCGATATAGAGCCCCCACTTGGTCTCTACATTGTCTCCGAACCGACTCATAAACTCATGTATCTCGCTCATCTCTTCCATCATCAGGTCGCTGCTCATGCTAAATGAAATATTAAACAATACTTTCTTGGAATTGAATATGTCGTTGTTGTTCAACAGCGGGGAATGGAGGGCATCATTGATTGCCTGTGTCACACGCCCTTCTCCCTCACCATATCCTGTACTCATCAGGGCTACGCCTCCGTCCTTCAATACAGTTTTCACGTCATTGAAGTCAAGATTAATTTTACCTTGGATGGTGATGATCTCGGCTATGCTTTTAGTTGCTATGGAAAGGGTGTCGTCCGCTTTGGCAAATGCGTTTATCACACTCAAGTCGGAATATACATCACGCAGACGCTCGTTGTTGATGACAAGCAGGGCATCCACATGTTTGCTCATTTCTTCTACGCCATCCAATGCTTGGTCTATTTTTTTGTTTCCCTCAAAGCGGAAAGGGATTGTAACGATACCTACAGTCAAGATTCCCATATCTTTGGCTGTTTTGGCTATGATGGGAGCGGCACCCGTACCAGTTCCTCCACCCATACCTGCCGTTATGAAGGCCATTTTGCATCCATCATTCAACATGCTTTCGATATCCATCATACTTTCTTCGGCAGCAGCTTTGGCCCGTTCCGGACGGTTACCTGCTCCTAACCCTTCCCGCCCCAGCTGGAGCTTGATTGGTACCGGCGAACCGTTGAGTGCCTGATTGTCCGTGTTGCACACTACGAACGTCACATCATAAATCCCTTCTCTATACATGTGGCTCACGGCATTTCCGCCTCCGCCACCGACACCGATGACTTTGATAATATTGTCAGGTGTTCCACCATTCGGAAAATCGAACGGCATAGTTGTTTCGTCAGACATAATTCTCGTTCATTTAATATCGGTGAAACATTCTGTTTAATTTTCTCCTTTCATCATTTCGTCCGCTTCATTCTTTAGCAAGTCAAGAAAACGATTAAATACGTTGTTCTCTTTCTTCAGTTTCAATACTTCGTTATATAATGCGGAGAGTTCTTTTTCCTTTTCCATAATTTTCATACTCCGTGCTTTTTCTATCTTGGCCAAAGCATCCTTGTATTTTTTTCTTTCAGACAATTGTCTGGCCTCGGCTAACACGGCTTCGCATTCGCGCACGCGCTTCCGTAAACGCTCTTGTTCTTGGCGGCGGCGTTCTTCTTCCAACTGTTTCTTGCGTCTTTCTTCATCTTTAAGTCTGGCTTCTTCCGCCAACCGTTCCTGTTCTGCCTTTGCTTTTTTTTGCATTTCACCGGATTCTTCTTGTTGCTGTATCCAGCTCAACTGACTTTTGTTCGGGTCTATCTTGCAACAATTGTCTTTCCCGGCAGCAAGCAGACCTATCAAAGTATTATTCGAACCGTCAGGCTTAATATCCTGTGCATCATCTTTCAGTTCTACATTTCCTGTCTGGGCGAAGCGTATTTTATCTATTTGGCTGATGGCGGTGAAAGCTTTACCCAAATTGGGGAGTTGTGATCCTCCACCGGTAAAAATGATGCCAGCATGCAGTTCGTTGCTATACCCGGAAAGAGCAAGTTGATTCCATACATTCCCCAATATCTCAGCCGTACGTGCCTCTACGATATCTTCCAACTTCCGGGCAAGGATGGAACATTTCCCTTCGATGACATATTTTTGGTCGATGTCCTCTTTTTCTTCCAAATCGGTAAAAGCCCTTGCATAGCGCAGTTTGAGCTGTTCGGCATCCTCTTCTTCGATTTGCAGGCTACAGATATCCTTGGTGATATTATTGCTACCCAAAGGAATTACTGCCAAATGACGGAGGATGTTGTTTTTGTAAACAGTTACCGTAGTCGTGTCGGCCCCGAAATCCACAAAGGCACAACCAGAGCGTTTCTCACTGGCTGTCAGTATAATATTGGCAGTTACAATTGGTGACAGAAAATAATCCGCCACTTCGTACCCTGCCTGTCGGAAACATTGGCGGATGTTGATTTTCAGTGTGTTTCGGGCTATAATATTCAGGTAATGTCCTTCAATGTATTCCGTAGGGATACCTACCGGTTCGGTGGTCAACTGGTTTCCCACCTTGTATTCTTGAGGTTCAACAGCCAGGATTTCTTGATCATCCTTTAACGGCATTTCACGATTACTCTGCATCAGATTATCAATAAGCGCCTGCGAAATCTTCATTTCTTCATTCAGCTGTTGGGTTTCAGTATTGCGGACACTTCTCAGTGACTGTCCTCCTATCCCTGCATATACTTTCTTGATAGAAGCTTGCAATTGATCTTCCAAATGTTGGATTACTGAAGTCAGACATTGCGTGGTCTTGTCCAGATTGTAAATAATCCCTTTCTTGATGCAATCTGAAGAATGTTCGCTTGCATAGGCAAGGACACGGATACTACCATCCGTATTTTTCTTGCCGGCAATACCTGTGATTTTACTCGATCCCAATTCGATTGCTGCTATAAAATCTGTTACTGCCATATTTTTACTTCCCTTTTTTTGTACAAATAATCTGGTTATTGAACTCCACGCTGATCCGTTCGTATTTATTCCAACCTACTTGGCTCAACGCTTCTTTATAGAACGTCTGCAATTTACAGAATTTTTCATTGTAATCCTCGGCTTTTCCCAAAAAGAGTATGTGATTGCCTATTCGGGGCACCAATTCCAACTCTTGTTTGGGAGTTACGTTGATTTGTTCAATCTGAGATTCCCAAAATGCATGCAACCGCAAATACTTCCCCAACTGATATAAATTGGTTTGTGCAAACTTCCGGTCGATGAAGCCGGTCGCCACCACCACATGGGCGGGTCTTCCCGATACAGCCATGATTTCACCTTCATTGTCAACATAATATTCATCTCCATTATTGCCCATGACACGTAATAGGGGAATACGCTGGTATATGTTGACCGCCACCTTTCCACCCGACGTCAGATAGCATTCAACTGTGTTGATGAACGGATGTGCCGATAAGGATTCTTCTATTTGGCGTACATTGACAGCCTTCAGATGTTTGTCCTTGGGCGAAATTCCCTGCCGTTCCAAAAGGTTTTCGATCTCCTTTTGGGTGATAAAATCATAATTGATGCTATCTTTTATGGCCAATTCCACACCGTTGCAGACTTGTTCATCAGGTTTGTTGTTGAACAAGGTAATGGCTACAATCAAGTAGGCCGATACCACCAGAAGTATGCAAAGTATGAGAATCCGTTTTATCATTGGGCTTTCAACATTTCATCAATTTGTGGAACGTAGTTGTCTATGTCGCCGGCACCCAACGTCATCAATACCTGGAGATCTTTCTTCCGCAGAAACCCGATCAGGTCTTCTTTACGGCACAGGAATTTTTCCACTCCAGGACGCAAGCAGTCAAAAATGAGTCTGCTGGTTACTCCCTCAATGGGTTGCTCACGCGCCGGATAGATGTCAAGCAGGATGACTTCGTCTGCCAAAGACAGGTTTTCCGCGAATTCCTTGTAAAAATCCCGTGTGCGCGTGTAGAGATGAGGCTGGAATACAACAGTCAGTTTTCGATCCGGATACAGCATGCGTACGGATTGCACACTTTGCTTGATTTCCTCCGGATGGTGTGCATAGTCGCTCAGGAAGACTATATGGTCTGTCTTCAGTTTAAAGTCGAACCGACGATCCACTCCTCGGAATCCAGGCATTGCCTCCCTTATTTCATCGTTCGTAGCCCCTCCTATTTGTGCCAGTGCCATGGCGGCTATCCCATTTTCGATATTTACATATACTGGCACGCCTAACCGGATGTCGGCAATATTTCCCCACGGAGACACATAATCAAAACAAATCTCTCCATTCCCAATGCGGATGTTTTCGGCATGAAAATCACCTGATCCGACAGAATAGGTGTATACTTTCACTCCCACTTGCACGTCAGGCTTCAAGTCGATTCCTTCCTTTAGAATCAAATAACCTCCTGAATGAATCAGGGACGTATATTTGCGGAAACTTTCCACATAAACGTCATGTGTCCCATAGATGTCTAAATGGTCGGAATCGGTTGCAGTGATGACTGTGGCATAAGGAGAAAGCCAATGGAAGGAACGGTCGAACTCATCCGCTTCAATCACTACTAAATCGCTTTGTTCGGAAAGGAGCAGGTTTGTTCCGTAATTTTTCGAGATACCACCCAAAAAGGCATTGCATCCTACGTGCGAATGGTCAAGCAAATAGGCTGCCATGGCAGATGTGGTGGTCTTTCCATGCGTACCCGCCACACAAAGCCCTTTTTCCACACGTGTCAGCATACCTAATACTTGCGCACGTTTCTGAATCTCGAACCCATGCCGATGGAAATATTTCAGCTCTGCATGTTCATCAGGGATGGCAGGAGTATATACTACAAGAGTGGTTTGCGGGTCAAGAAAGTCCGTAGGTATGTATTCCACACCTTCCTCGTAATGGATTTGTGCTCCTTCTTCGATCAGCTTTTCCGTCAATTCGCTTGGAGCACGATCGTATCCTCCTACTTTCTTACCTTTCGACAAGAAGTAACGGACCAATGCACTCATGCCAATGCCTCCTGCTCCGATAAAATATACCGCTTTCAGCGTACTAACATCCATGTTCTTCCCTCTGCTTTGCCGCTAGTTTGCAGACTTCACAGGCTATGATGTCGGCAGAGTCCCTGAAAGCAAGCCGTGCGATGTTTAGACTTAATTTTTTCAATGTATCAGGTTGTTGGACGGCCGAAATAGCCATATCTAGCAGTCGTATGTCGGCTTCAGCATCCTTTACGTATAGTGCAGCATCGTTGTTGACCAGTGCCAAGGCATTCTTGGTCTGATGGTCTTCTGCCACGTTGGGCGATGGAACCAATATCACTGGTTTGGCAAGCAGACACAATTCTGAAATGGATCCCGCTCCAGCGCGGCTGATTACCAAATCAGATGCACGGTATGCCGTGGCCATATCCGAGATGAAGTCAGTTGTATAGAGCATCGGAAGTTTCCCCGTTTTTGCTATTGCTTTACGTGTCTCTTCGATGTATATCTTTCCTGTCTGCCAGATGAATTGCACACCGGATTGTCTAATCTTGTCTAATCCGTCCATGATGCAGTTATTAATAGTGCGTGCACCTAAGCTTCCTCCAATAACCAGAACGGTCTTTTTCTTCGGGTCGAGGTGGAACTGACGTATAGCCTCTTCGCGAGTACCCTTGTAATCCAACAAATCCTGTCGCACTGGATTTCCACTCAGGATGATTTTATCCTTGTCGAAAAAACGTTCCATGCCTTCGTAAGCCACACATATTTTGCATGCTTTTTTCGCCAAAAGCTTATTGGTCACCCCGGCATACGAATTCTGTTCCTGAATCAGGATAGGAATTCCCATTATACCTGCCATTTTCAAAGTAGGTCCGCTTGCATATCCTCCTACCCCTACAACTACATCGGGTTTGAACTCCTTGATGATGCGGCGTGCCTTGAACTGGCTTCGCATCAGTTTGACGAGTACAATGAAATTTTTCAGCAGGTGCTTCCGGTCAAATCCGACTACAGGCAATCCGATAATCTTATATCCGGCGGCAGGAACACGTTGCATTTCCATGCGTCCTTCCGCGCCCACAAACAAAATCTCTCCATCCGGATGCTGTGCTTTAAGTGCGTTGGCTATAGACAAGGCCGGAAAGATATGTCCGCCTGTGCCTCCTCCACTGATTATCACTTTCAACCCCTTTTTCATTCTGAATATTCTACTTTCTCTGCAAAGGTAGAAATAAACTTGTAAATATTTATTTTATGTGCGATTTATTTTATATTTGCTCAAAACAGTCCTTCCCAAATGACAAATTGCATTCCTTTGGTTTGCGGGTACTCCAAGTAACAACGGACATTCACCGGCACTGTCCTTCTGTTTCTTCCCGACTGAATTCCTGAGACTCCGGTATAAGGATTTCAGCAGATTGTTGAACCTGTTTTTGTCTGGCTTCATCCTCTTCAAACTGTTTTCTCTTCAGCTTATCCACATGCCGGCTCACACTCAGAATGATGCCGATGTAGGCGCAATTGACCAGTGTGGATGTTCCCCCTTTGCTGATAAGAGGAAGAGGCTGTCCCGTGACTGGCATGATGCCGACCGCCACCAGCATGTTAAACATAGCCTGGGTAACAAGCAGAAAACCGATACCCATAACGAGGAAGGCGTAATAAGGACTGTCGCAGCTTCGGGCAATCCGTCCTATGCGCATCAGAAGCCAGATATAGAGAAAAGCCACGATGGCACCTCCCACTAATCCCAGTTCTTCAATGATTATGGCATAGATAAAATCGGAAAAAGCTTGCGACAGAAAATCCCTCTGAATGCTGTTCCCCGGTCCTTTTCCTAAAATGTGGCTGGTAGCAATGGCAATATTGGCATGTGCTATTTGCCCATCGGCATCAATATCAAACTTTTCAGGTGGTATGACTGAGGTATCGAAATGGTTATCCAAACGATTTTGCCATGTCACCATGCGGTGCAGCCCCACTTTTTCCCATGTGTCGGCAGGGACATACTTGATGGTGGCAAACCCGATAATCATTACTCCGATGCCTATTGCCAACAATCCTCCCAGCTGCTTGAAAGGCACCCGTCCGACATACATCATCAGGAAAACACTTGTCACCAGCAGCACGGCGGTGGAAAGATTTTCAGTAAATATCAGTAGACAGGTGATACCTGTAACAATCAGGGCATACTTAAATGCCTTTGGATTGGCATGATTTTCTTCTTGTGTACGAGAAAGGATATATGCCACCGTAATGACGGTAGCCATTTTTGCTATTTCGGAAGGCTGGAATTGGAAGAACCCCAAATCTATCCAGCGTCGTGCCCCGTTGGTAATCGTTCCGATGATGAACACGCTGATCAACAATATCCACGAAAAGGGTAATAAGAGGATGAACGTTTTGAACCATCGGCAGGGAATATTGTGTACGATTAGTACTACCACGGATCCCACCATCATTAAAATCATATGCATCGTAATGGGCTTCCAATGATCCCCACTTTTATACGTAAGAGTACTGGAAGCACTAAACACTTCGATGATGGAAACCAGGCAAAGCAGGAGGAAAATAATCCAGATGACTTTATCACCTTTGAACAAGTTCTTTAATAAATCCATACCTGGTCGAATTTACAAATTTCTCACACATTCCTTGAATTGATTTCCCCGATCTTCATAGTTCTTAAAGAGATCAAAACTGGCACAACAGGGGCTCAACAATACCGTTTCACCGTTTTTTGCCATTCGATAGGCGGCATCTACGGCATCCTTCATGTTATGCACATCGGCAATGGGAAGCCCAAAGTCGTCAAAAAAAGCATGAAGCTTTTCGTTGTGTAATCCAAGGAATATCAGTCCGGAACACTTTTCCCGCACCAAGTCGGCCATTTCGTTATAATCATTCCCCTTGTCTTTCCCTCCCAATATCAAGACGGTCTTGGTCCGCATGCTTTTCAGGGCATACCAGCATGAGTTGACGTTAGTGGCTTTCGAATCATTGATATAGTCTACCCCCCGTACACGAGCCACTTTTTCCAATCGGTGCTCCACTCCTTTGAAGTCGCCCAATGCTTCGCGGATACAGCTTTTCCCAATACCTGCAATGTTGGCAGAAATACCTGCTGCCATGGAGTTGAACAGGTTGTGTGTACCGGTCAATGCCAGTTCTTCCTGTTCCATGTTAAACGAAATAGGCTTGGTAAAGTATACTTTGTCCTGCTCACTGAAGGCAGCAAGTCCCTCTTCCCGATTCTCGGCAAACGGATAATATTGTCCATGTATGCCGTATTTGTGTAATTCTCGCTGGATAATCGGGTCGTCATTCCAAAAGATGAAGGCGTCATTATCCGTTTGGTTTTGGATTATGCGGAATTTCGCGTCCACATAATTCTGCATTTTATAATCGTAACGATCCAGATGATCGGGGGTAATGTTCATCAATACAGCGATGTTGGCATGGAATTTATACATATTGTCCAATTGGAAACTGCTCAGCTCAATGACGTAATAGTCGTAATTGCATTCTGCTACCTGCCATGCGAGGCTTCGGCCGATGTTCCCAGCCAACCCTACGTTCAATCCTGCCTTACGAAAAATATGGTATATGAGTGAGGTTGTTGTGGTTTTTCCGTTACTCCCCGTGATGCAAATCATCTTGGCATGGGTGTATCTCCCGGCAAACTCAATCTCAGAAATGACGGGAATGCCTTTTTCCTTCAGTTTCAGAACCAGTGGCGCATTATTCGGTATGCCCGGACTTTTGATAACTTCATCGGCATTCAAAATGAGTGCTTCAGAATGTTGTCCTTCTTCCCAAGGAATTCCTCTTTCGTACATTACCTGTTTGTAAGCGTCTTTTATGGAAGACACATCGGAAACGAAGGTATCGAAACCTTGTTTCTTTGCCAGCACCGCAGCACCCGTGCCGCTTTCACCGGCTCCCAAAATAACAATTCTTTTTACCATGACGGTGTTTATCTGATTTTTAATGTTATTATCGTTATGGCCGCCAATACGATAGTCACAATCCAAAAGCGCACGGTGATTTTGGATTCATGAAATACGCTTTGCGGACTCGTTATCAAATAAGTGCAATTCGAATCGAGTTGGGACATGGTGGTACGGAAATGGTCGTGGATGGGTGTACGCTTAAAGATTCGTTGTTTTACCCCTTTGCTTTTGCCTTTACGATAGTATCTTACCTGTAGGATGACCGAAAGGTTCTCTACCAGGAATACGCCACATAAGATAGGTATCAGTAACTCTTTGTGGATGATGATGGCAAACACGGCAATGATACCTCCGATAGTGAGACTTCCCGTATCTCCCATGAATACTTGCGCGGGAAATGCGTTGTACCAAAGGAAGCCGATAAGCGCACCAATCAGGGCACAGATGAAAATGACCAATTCCTCGCTCCCGGGTATATACATTATATTAAGATAACTGGCATATTCGATATGACTGGATACATATGCCAATATACCCAATGTAGCACCGATAATAGCCGAGTTTCCCGCAGCCATCCCGTCCATTCCGTCATTGAGATTGGCACCGTTGGATACAGCGGTTACCACGAATATAGTCACAATCACGAAAACAACCCAGCCGGCATTTTGTGCGTTCTTTCCTAAAAAAAACACGAAGTCGGCATAATCAAGGTTGTTGTTCTTTAAAAAAGGGATGGTGGTCTTTGTCGACTTTTCATCCTTGTTTTTATGAACCACGTCTACAATATACCCGTCTTTCCGTACCTCTACGTTTTCACGTATTACAACTTGAGGACTCAGATAAAGGGTCATTCCCACGATAAGCCCTAATCCTACCTGTCCAATAATCTTAAACTTCCCGTGCAGCCCTTCCTTGTCCTTGCGGAAGACCTTGATATAATCGTCCAAAAAGCCTAATGTACCCAGCCAAAGAGTGGTAATCAGCATCAGTATCATATAAATATTGTGCAACTTGCCCAATAATAAGCAGGGTATAAGCACAGCTACGATAATTATGACTCCACCCATGGTAGGGACACCCACTTTATTCACGTTAAACGGGTCTACTGAAATGTCACGTTGTGTTTCTGTAATCTGTTTGCGCTTCAACAAGTTGATAAAATATTCTCCAAAAATAGAGGAAATCAGCAAAGCAAGAATAATTGCCATAAGTGCCCGGAACGACACATAGCCGAACATGCGTGCACCAGGGAAATTGAGCTGCTCTAAATAATGAAATAAATAATACAACATATCCTTCCCGAATTATTCATTGGAGAAAACTTCATCCAGTACTTCCTTGTCATCGAAATGATGCTTCACGCCTTTTATTTCCTGATAATTCTCGTGCCCCTTTCCTGCTATGAGGATAACATCATCCGCCTTCGCCAACATGCAGGCGGTACGTATGGCTTCTTTCCTGTCAACGATGGACACAACTTTTCCCATTTGATTCCGGCTTACCCCCGCAAACATATCGTTGATAATGTCCTGTGGATCTTCGAAACGAGGATTGTCCGAAGTGATGATGACTTTATCACTTTGCTTGACGGCTTCCTGTGCCATTAGCGGACGTTTACCTTTGTCGCGATTTCCTCCAGCTCCTACCACAGTGATAATCTGCCCTTTTCTTCGCAATATTTCATGAATGGCATTCAATACATTTTCCAGCGCATCCGGTGTGTGGGCATAATCGACAATGGCTGTATATCCTCTTGGAGAACGCAGGGCATCGAAGCGTCCCGCTACAGGACGTAGTGTGCTTAATGCCAGCAAAATGTCTTCAGGTTGTTTCCCCAATAGGCAAGCAGTACCGTATACGGCAAGCAGATTGGAGGCATTGAAACGTCCGATGAACTGCACATTCACCTCACGGCGGTTGATATCCAACAACATGCCATTAAAATCATCCTCCAACACTTTCCCTTTGAAGTCGGCAAGTGTCCACAAAGAGTATGTGGCAATCCTGGCTTTTGTATTCTGCACTATGACTTTTCCATGCTTGTCATCCAAGTTGGTGAGGGCAAATGCGCTCTTGGGGAGTCCATCGAAAAAAGCTTTCTTGGCCTTCAAATAATTGTCAAAGGTCTTGTGGTAGTCCAGATGATCCCTTGTAAGGTTGGTGAAAATGCCTCCGGCGAAATACAGACCACTAATACGTTTTTGTACCACAGCATGCGAACTCACTTCCATGAAGGCATACTTGCATCCTTCATCCGCCATTCTTCCTAATAGGCAATTCAATGTAATCGGGTCAGGGGTGGTGTGGTCGGTGGGGACAGCTTCTCCATCAATGTAATTGCATACGGTAGATATCAGTCCCACTTTATATCCAAAGTAGCGGAACATGTTGTATAGTAAAGTCGCAACGGTGGTTTTCCCATTGGTCCCCGTTACACCGATAAGGTTCAATTTCGTGGTCGGATTCCCATAAAATACCGTAGCCAGTTTTCCTACAGCATCTTCCGTGTCCGCTACTTTTATGTATGTGACATCATCATAAAGCGTTTCCGGAAATGTTTCGCATATTACGGTTGAAGCCCCTTTTTCAATGGCTCTCTGTATATAACTGTGCCCATCAGCCTGTGTGCCCTTGACAGCGACAAACAGGTTTCCGTTCTCAATCAGCCGCGAGTCTATCTGGATTCCCGTAATCTCTCGATCTGTCTTTCCCACTGTTTCGTTGACAGGAACAGTTTTAATCATGTCTTCTAATCTCATCATTTTGTTGTATCAATTTTTCAATGTCAGCATAATGGTTTGTCCTTTATATAAAGGCGATCCAGCCCGGATACTTTGGTTTTTCACCTTACCTATTCCCGATAGGCGCACTTTTAATCCCCAGCTTTCAAGCAAGTATAGGGCGTCTTTAGCTCCCATACCGGTTACATCAGGGACTGTATGGGCTTCTATCTGAACAGGCTTCAGGGTGGCAGACTGTTCGGTGCATACAGCTTCTCCCCATACAGGTTGGCTGGAACAAGGGATGGCATTGCTGTTGCTTGGAATATCCAATACCCGCAGCACATAAGCCGCTTCATCAATAGCTCCTTCTTTGACCGGAGGAATCAACCCTGAGGTGGAGTCTTTGGCCTGTTCCAGATTGCGAACCAGATGTTTGGCATAGATACGTTCAGCTATGCGGCTGAACACACTTCCAGCCTGCAAGCCTCCAGATGCGGGGCCGTGTGGAATCACAATCGAAACGATGCAACTGTATTTCGGTGCTTCGGACGGGAAATATCCGCAGAAACTTACTTGATAACTTATGCCATTTGCCTTGTAGCCCAAAGGACCTTGTGAAATCTGTGCCGTACCTGTTTTCCCCGACACGTTGAACTGTTTGCTGCCGGCAGGTTTCGCCAAACCTTCCGATACCACTTTCCGAAGGATGGCACGAATCATGGTCAAAGTCGTATCTGAACAGATTTTCGGATTGACTATTTCCGTAGGTATTTCCTGCAAGATTTTTCCGTCCTTGGCGATTGCTTTGACAAACTTTGGCTTTATCATGACACCATCGTTGGCAATGGCATTGTAGAAATTCAGGATATAGATGGGGGGAAACATGGTCTCATAGCCAATGCTCATCCACGGCAAACTGCCATTGCTCCATATCTCACCTGGGATACTGTCCCGTTCCTTCGGCCCCCATACACGCGGACTTGCCTCTCCTACAAAGCCCAAGTGTAAGGGCGTATCGATGCTCATCCGTTTTAGTCCGTCAACGAACTTCTGCGGATTATTTTTGTAAAACCGGTCGATGATGGTTGATACACCCACATTGGATGATACTTCCAGTATGCGTGTTACATCAATGGCACCATATCCTCCATGATGCCAATTCCAGTCCTTCATCCAATTGCCATACATCCGTACTACGCCATTCCCGGTATCCACCACATAATCAGGCGTGATATATTTGTCTTCCAACGCTACCATAATCGAAGCAGTCTTGAAAGTAGAACCTGGCTCCATCAAGTTGCTCACGGCGTTGTTGACCCTTTCATAGTACTGTCCGTCTTTTCCTCGTGTCATGTTCACGCTGGCTTTTACTTCACCGGTCTTGACCTCCATAACTACCGCCACACCAGACAAGGCCCCGAGGTTGGTCAGTTGATCTACAAGGGCTTTCTCAGCAATGTCCTGCATGCCCACATCAATAGTCGTAATGATGTCGCATCCGTCTACCGGTGGTTTGTCCACAATGTTCAGATACTTGTTCATCACCTTCTGTCGGTGTGTAATCCCGTCCTGTCCTCTCAATATAGAGTCGTAAGTTAATTCCAGTCCATTTTTGGCTCCTAACGCCATGTCATAATACATATCGCCTAAAGTGCGCGTTGCCAATGAGCCGAATGGCTTCTCGCGTTTATTGAATGCCTCTTCATGTAGCCCACCCTTGTACGAAGGCAAACAAAACACGGGGAGTTGCTTTACTTGTTTGTATTTGATATATGAGATACGCTTGGAATAAAGCAGGTAATGGCGGCTTTTCAAGCGCCTCCCTTTTAGGATATGCCTACGGAACTCGTATTCGCTTTTATCAGGAAATATTTCGTGCAATCCACGGCAAATCTCAGTCAGGTGGTTGGTTAGTAGCGTGTCGTTTTCCAAAAATCCTCCTGCACAGAAATCCATGTATATCTTGTATTCAGGCAGGCTGCTTGCCATCAGTTGCCCATCGGAAGAAATGATATTACCTCGTGTGGGAGGAATCACAACATTTTCCTTGACAAACCGGTCTGCCACATTCTGCCAATACGACCGTTCCTTAAACATGATAAAACCTGCCTTTACAATGATAAGGATAGCCAACACCAGCATCAATGCTACAACTGCCGAATAACGAAGCATTATGTTTTTTATCTCAGGTATCATATCCTGTTCATCTCCCCTTTTTGATTAAATAAGGAGGGGTTGTGGCAGCTTCCAACCCCGTGTCTTCGGTTTCCAGATATTTTTCGATGTGCGACTGGCGGCTCTTTTCCGTCAGTTCGGAAGAAATGGTAAGGGCGTCGTATTTGATATCCGTCAGTTCCTTCTTCAGGCGGTCTATTTTGATTAGTTCCTGTTGGCTTGAGTAACGGTTGTCAATGTACAAAATGGTTAGGAATACGATCAGGATCAACAGGTTCGTCTGTTTTTTCAGGAACGTGTGCGCCAAGATGTCTCCTCCCAGTATGCTCTTAAATGTGATATGCGACTGTTTCCGTCCTTCTGTATTCTTTTTATTCATGATTCTTCAATTTGGAGTTTCAGCTTTTCAGCTATTCTCAATTTGGCACTCCGTGAACGGGGGTTACGTGCAGTTTCTTCGTCTGAAGGCGCAATCACCTTGCCGGTCATACGGAACGGTGCCCGCACGTTGCCGAAGAAATCCTGCTCCACTCTCCCTTCTACATTGCCTGTCTTGATGAAATTCTTCACCATCCGATCTTCCAGCGAATGGTATGTGATGATTACCAGCCTTCCTCCCGGCTTCAAAGTTTCGGCTGCGGCATACAGCATTTCTTTCAACGATTCCATTTCTTGGTTCACCTCGATGCGCAATGCCTGGAACAGCTTTGCCAATTCCTTCTTCTCACGTTCCCGTCCCAATAGGGGTTTCACAGCATCCAGCAAATCGCCAATAAATATGATGGGGCTCTTCGCCCGTGCCTTTATCAAAGCCGATGCCAGCTTACGGCTGTTCTTTAGTTCGCCATACAAGTATAATATATCGGCAAGGCGTTCTTCGCCATAAGTGTTTACCACATCGGCTGCAGTTATGGTCGAATGCCTGTTCATACGCATATCCAATTTACTGTCGAAGCGGAAAGAAAACCCCCGTTTGCTATCATCGAGATGATGCGATGAAACGCCTAAATCGGCAAGGATGGCATCCACCTGTTCCACACCATAATAGCGGAGAAAGTTATGCAGGTAACGAAAGTTGCTCCATACGAAAGTAAATCTCGGATCATTCACAATGTTTCGTTCCGCATCTTCGTCCTGGTCAAAACTGTACAACTGACTTGAAGCATCCATGCGATGCAGGATTTCTCGCGAGTGTCCCCCTCCACCGAAAGTGAGATCTACGTAAATACCTCCTGCGTGCAGGTTCATCCCACCAATACTTTCGTCCAGCAGCACGGGTGTATGATATATCGTTCCAGTCTCATCCATAGCATCTGTCTCCACTTTCACCTTAAAAGAGTTGGTAAAATTACATATTTCATTGCAAATAATGGATATAGTCTGGTGAAAATCTTTGAAGAAATTATCAACAAGCAGACTGATAAAGGTAAGCGATACAGCCCGAACATCTCCGAATAACCGAGTCTGAACACGGGAGAAACGGAAAAAACGCACCTGAACCGGATTGGCATCATCAGTGGTGTCAATCAATGTCTTTTTTCAGTATGCGTACATCCTTATCATGCCCGCCCACTACACTATGTGGAGAAACGTTGCTATGAGTGACAGGGCAAACGCATCTAATTCTTCAG
>CAZAUU010000047.1:0-18064 GCA_964488405.1 uncultured Phocaeicola sp. | reverse complement strand
TTTCTCGTTTTTACTGATTCACAGATAATTTTACCGGACAAAAAGAATAAAAAAAGGCAATTATATACAACCTTACACGATGTACATATCTAAGTTCTTAGCGTGACTTCTAACCCTCTTATATTCAACGTATATCACAACATGGTAAACATAAGTAGGCATGAGTTGTGTAGAATGATATATAAATACCTATTATTATTATCGCAAATGGGGTTCCTTTGGTGAATTTGATTTGTTGCTGAACCACTTGCGTGAGAAAGTCCGTTTTCAAAAAGGCTTTCGGATACATGCTTGAAGTCATTGTAAACGGTGACAAGTCAAACGGCTTTAAACCAATAGATAAGAGATGGGTCGTGGAACGGATTTTTCCTGGTTCGATAATTATAGAAAGCTCTGCGAAACTACGAGGTCACGTTCGATTCGGCAGAGGAAATGGTCAAACTTGCTGCTATAAGAATGCTGCTGAATAAAATTTAAACAGGCTCTTATTGTCTACTTTCGTCTGTTTACCCTATAAAAGATAAAGGCAAGGTTTTGTGTATAAAGTTTAAAGAGAAGCTTATGAAATGGTTCGGTTATCCGGTATTGAGCAGTTTGTGTGCTTCGGTTGTCGGCATCTTGCTGGTTGTATGGCCTGAGGCGGCCGTTGTTTATCTGGTGGTTACGGTTGGGATTGTGGCTGATTGTTATGCCTGCTTTTTTTGTCAATATCCTGATGTACCTTTTGGGCATTTTGCTGGTGTTGGGTGGATTTGTCCAACTGATGAGTTTCATTGCGGTGCGGAAAGATAAGGGTAGTATTCCCGGAATATGCTATGTAATTCCGGTTTTGGTCTTGTTGGCAGGTGTTATGATTCTGGTTAATCCGTTTGAAGCGGCAACGATTCCTTTCATCGTATTAGGAATATCTTCTATCATGTATGGATTGACCGACCTGTTTCGCCTTATACGCTACCACAAGGGAAACACAATGTAAGCGGGGGAACCCATTCCTTTTTTATAATAGCCTGACTTCCTCGTAATCCAGTCCGGTAGCTTGTGCTATGATTTCTCCTTTGCTGTTTTTTGCTTGATGTCCATGCGGTTGAACTTGTCGTCATTCCATTGTCTGTTACTTTCGTTTTCCAATATTTCGACAATCTTGGTCTGGTCGTTAAAAAGTACGGTCAGTAGTCCTTCCAGCACACTGAAGTTTGCTTTGTCCTTCAATAGCCGCTTGATTGCCCAGTCGAATCGGGTGTAAGTGTTATTATAGTTCATAACTAAAAGCTTTTTGATGTGTGAGCCCTCGATTGCAAAAAAACGTTTTTACTTTGAAAATGGCAAGATGTGGGAACAGTTTTATTCCTGGCAATTATCAGTTTTGCCAATTACCTCCATAATCCTTTCTGCCATTAAATCTTTCTTCACTGCTAAACCCAAATCGGTCATTAGAAAAATGTGCTTTCTTATTAGGCGATTTTGGTGCGGTTACCTTGGTCATAAAAAAAGGGTGCATCATTTTGAAGTGCACCCTTTTTCGTAATATGTACCGATTTACTATTCTACCGCGGTAAGTGTTGTATAATAGGTTGTATCAGATAAGTAAAGACGGACGATGTACGTACCTGGATTGGCCGTTATGTTGTCGCCATTGAATTCCAGCGCATCAATGCTCCCGCCAAGGGAAGTGTCCCATGAACCGTCTTGACGGAACTTGAATTCTCCGCTGCTGAAAGTCACCTCCGCTTCCAGCGCGCCACTGTCCGAGCTGTAAGCAAGCTGTATATCATTCTCCCAGCTCCCTACTGCATCTCCTACGATTCCCCATGTGCATGTGGCCAGGGTGTAGGTCATGTTGTTCAGGTTGACGTTGATTTGATAGAATCCCGGTGTGGTGGTTATGTTGTCCCCGCTTTCTACCAACGTACCGTTTGATCCCCCGTAATTGGCATCATCCCATGAAGTGGTAGTCATGAACTTGAATTCCGTATTCAATTGTGCATACCCTTGGTAGATTGTGCCGGCATCGTCTGTCGCTATCAGTTTGGGTGTACTTCCATCGTTGTTCCAATTCTGGTGGTTGCCTACGACATATAAAATATCGGGTTCTTCGGATACTGTAGTGTAGTAGGGCAAGACACTGGCCTGTGCTGTCTCCGAATAGGCTTCGTATCCCGATACAGAACTGATAGCAGACATGACCCGTACGTAGACGTTCTGTACCGTTGTCGGGAATGTGTCTTCATTATCCCATTCGTTCAGGACAATGAGGGCGTTGTTCAGTTCACTTGCGCTTACTTCCAACTTTGTTGTCGAATACGTAGTCGCAAGTGTAGTATAGGTTGCTGCGTTGTCATCGGTGGCATCGTTCCATGTATTGTCCATGCTGATTTGTACTGAATATGTGACGGCGGCACTGTATCCATAATCCGGTGTTCCGCAGCTCCAGTCGAGTGCATCGATATTCTGCAGGTCATAGGTGTCGGATGAGATATACAGCTGGAACGATTCCGGATGCTGGATAGTGGGATTATCATCCCGGTCGTCTTGGCAGGAACTGAATGCCAGCATTCCCGCAAGGCAATATGCAAGTATTGATAGCTTTTTCATAATTGTGCGAATTTTGGTTAGTATCCTGGGTTTTGTGTCAGGTTGCTGTTCACATTGATGTCTGATGACGGAATCGGGAACAGGTTGTAGTAGGTGTTGACGGAAGTTCCGTTTTGTATGCCGCCTTTCCAGTCCCAAGTGTATGCGCTTCCTGTGAAGTATCCGTAACGCACGAGGTCGGTGCGACGTTGTCCTTCAAAATAGAACTCACGTGCTTTTTCATCCAGGATTTCATCCAGGGTGATGGAAGAAAGTTCGGTGGCGTGGGAGCGTCTGCGCAGTGTGTTGACCGCTTCCAATGCATCGCTCTGGGAACCTCCGTTGCGCAGGGTTGCTTCGGCGTATGTCAGATAGGCTTCTGCAGTGCGGAAGAACGGGCAATCGGTATCTACCCATGTCGCATCGGATGCAGACTGGCCGTCCGAACGGATGTTCGTCCATTTGGCAATCGAAAAGCCCTGCTTGAAAGTATAGGGGTCGGTGATTTCCAATGTACGTGCATCATCGCTTGTCCCAGAAAAGAAGATAGCACGGTCATCGCCTGCAGCTTCTATCATTTCTGTCTCATCCACCAGCAGGGGAGCGTTTCCATCCGGGAAGAATTTTTCTACCAGAGCCTGGCGTGCCCGCACGCCTCCCCAACCTTCGGAACTACCCCATGAGTTCATACCTGCCGTATGGGTGGCTGCGATGGCGAACTGTGCGGCGCCGTATGAGCGTGTGTTTTGTCCGTCAAGTCGGAGGGGGAGGATGATTTCCTGCATGGCATCGGCGTTTTCATCATTGTCCGCCATGAAGAGTGAAGCGTAGTCGCTTGCCAATCCATAGTTTGAGTCGATAATCTGGCGGGCATAGGTAATGGCATCGCTCCAGCGTGCCGTACCTGTATAGACTTCGGCATTCAGGTACATGCGCGACAGCAACATCCATACACTTGCCTGGTCTACTTGCCCAAATTCCCCGCTGCGGGGTGACACCAAGTCGGGTTCAAGGTCGGTCAGTTCGTTTTCAAGCCATTCAAACAGGTCGGCACGTTGTATTTGGGGAGGATTTTCTGCCATCATGACCGTTTCGCTGAACGGCGGGTTGCCAAAACCGTCCATCAGGTAGAAATAGTTCAGGGCGCGGATGAAACGCACTTCGGCACGCTGGGTAATGGTTTTGCTGTCAGTGAGGTCGGCTGTTTGTTCCAAGAAATGGTTGCAGAGGGTCACATCGTACATCAGGCGGCTGTAGAATCCGGTCAAAGGTACGTTGGAAGAACTCCAGCTCATCTGGAAGAAGTCGGGAATACCGGTATCCGTCCAGCTGCATATCACTTCATCGGTAGGATATTCGTAAACTGTGAGGATCATGCGATAAAAAGGAGAGCCGCTTCCTTCGTCCACTCCGGCCACATCGGCGTTGCCGGCGGCACCTTGCTGGCCGGTCAGGCTAAGGGTGGCATATACTTTGGCATACACTTCATCTTGCGAGAACGAAGAGTCAGATTGAGGGTTGATTGGACTGATATCCAAATCGTTTGCACAGGATCCCAGACCGAAGGCCAACGAGATGGCCATTGCCGGAACCAATGATTTTAGTTTATGGTATGTTATCATGATATTCTTTTTTAGTTGTTCAACATTGTTTAGAATTGGAGGCTTACCCCAATCAGGAAGGTCACCGGACGCGGGTAGATGTTGTTGTCGATACCCGGGGTGTCTGATGAGGACTGCACTTCAGGGTCGATTCCGTCGTAGCCTGTGATGACGAACGGGTTCTGGACGGTAAAGTACACGCGTCCGCCTATACCTTCATAAGCACTGGTCTTGAACAGATTTTGGAACGAATAGCCCAAAGTGATGTTGTCGCAGCGCAAGAACGAAGCGTTTTGCACGAAGTAGTCGGATATATAGTAGTTTCCTGTACCGCTGAATCCAAGGCTGAGTGCCTGAGTCGGCACATTGGAATAGAATCCGGATGTAGACCAGACACCGGTGGAACTGACATTGGCGTAATTGGCAAGTACATCATTGTAAACATAGTTTCCGATGCTGGCACGAAGTGCGAAGCTGAAATCCCAGTTCTTGTATACCATTTTCGAGGTCAGGCCCATCAGCACGTCTGCCGTCGGTTTCTTGTAGATGTAGCGGTCGTCATCATTGATGATGCCGTCTCCGTTACGGTCTACAAACGTGTTTTCAATGGGGTTGCCGTTTTCATCGTACACTTGCTGGTAAACATAGAAAGAGGATGCGGCATAGCCTACTTTATGTGCTTGGATGGTAGATCCTGTGTTAGGCGATACACTTCCGGTAGCCACGTAGTAATCTGAATCGTCACCGCCTGTCAACTTGGTGATTTTGTTGCTGTTCCAAGTTACATTGAAACCCAAATCCCAAAGGAAATCTTTTGTTACAATAGGCTTGGCATTGATTGAAAATTCCACACCTTGGTTGCGTAACGAACCGATGTTGCTTGTCAGCATGTTGCTGAAGTTTGTTCCGGTCGGGATATAAACCGTATTGATCAGGTCATTGGTATCCCGGTAATAATAGTCCAACGCACCGGTTATCCGTCCGTTCAGGAAACCGAAGTCGATACCGGCATTCCATGTAGTGGTTTCTTCCCATTTCAGGTCGGTATTGTATGCTTCAGGACGTGACGTAGTCAGGAAACTGTCTCCCATCGGGTAGTAAGCGAACTCGCGATTGTGCGTATAGGTAGCCAGGTAAGGGAAGTCCATTGTATTACTCAGGTTTTGCTGGCCGGTGATACCCCATCCGAGGCGCAGTTTCAGGTCGGACAGGAACTGCACATCTTTCAGGAAGTTTTCTTCTTTCATTTTCCATCCAAAGGCAAATGAAGGGAACGTTCCCCAGCGGTTGTCTTCCGAAAAACGCGAAGTACCGTCGCGGCGGATTGTAGCGGTAATCAGGTATCGGCTCAGTAATGAATAATTGACACGTCCGAAGTAAGAAACCAGCGTGCTGTGGTATCCATAGGAGGTATCTTCCCGGGTCTGTTCATCGTATGCGTCTCCGGTGAGCGGGTCGGTTCCCTGGCCTATGGAATATCCATTGCGGTGGAAGTGCTGTTCTTCTGCACCTATCATGATGTCCAGCACATGGTCGCCGCTATTGAAATCTTTTACATATTGCAGGTATGCGTTTCCAGAGAGGTTGTATTTGTATTCGTATGCCGTGCCATTCCAGCCGTAGTAGTTATTCGAAAAAGAATATGGCGAGATGATTGTGGTTTGGTAACCTTCAGAATAATCCGCACCTAAGTTGGCATGGATGCGTAAGTCAGGAAGGAAGTGGAACTTGTAGTCTCCTTCGATGTTCCCGATGAAACTTTTTGATTTTGCATGGTCGTCTTTCAGATTGAGTAAAGCTACCGGGTTCTGGGGAGCCAGGCTGTTGGTTGTCAGCGTCCAGTCGGGGTCTCCGTATTCAGCAGGGACACTCCATTGGTAATACCCTCCGAAACAATTGGTGCTGCTGTCGTAGACAGAGCGGGTAGGATCCATTTTGATAGCCACACCCACTACATCTCCATCGGCATATTGGTTCCATGCCACCATGCTTTTGGCGTTGATGTTGAATTTCAGATAGTCGTTGAGAAACGAAGGGGACAGGTTGACGGATGCCGTGAAGCGTTCGAAATTGGACGTCTTGATGATACCGTTTTGATTGGTATAGCTCAACGATACGCGGTACGGCATGTGTTTAAGCCCGCCGGCGATTGTAATGTTATGGTCATGGCTCACAGCGGTGCGGTAGATTTCATCCTGCCAGTCGGTGTTTGCATCACCTAACGCATAGGGCAGGTTTTCCGTTCCGCCAAAGAGGCCGGTCACGTATTCGCGGTATTCATCACCCGACATGACATCCATTTTCTTGCGGAGTTTGCCGAATGAAATGTTCCCATCATAACTTACTTTCGGCGCCGATCCGCTTTGTCCTTTCTTGGTTGTGATGATGATGACACCATTGGACGCACGTGAACCGTAGATGGCCGTTGCCGAGGCGTCTTTCAGCACTGTGAACGTTTCGATGTCGTTCGGGTTGACCAATGAAAGCGCATTCGACATGCCTTTGATTCCGTCGTTGTCCATGGCAAGCCCGTCAATCACGATCAGCGGGTCGTTGCTGGCATTCAGTGACGACCCTCCGCGGATGCGGATTGTTGCTCCGGCACCGGGAGTTCCTCCGGTGGATATTACGCTGACACCGGCTATTTTACCGGCAATCATGTCTTGAGGAGAAGTGGTGATTCCCTTGCTGATTTTGTCGGGCTTGATAGCCGTCACCGACCCGGTCGCATCTTCCTTTTTCACTTGTCCGTAACCGATGACCACCACGTCCTCCAGCATTTGGGTGTCATCTTGCAAGATGATGTTCATCATTTCCGCCGCAGGGACTTCCTGGGTCTGGTAGCCGATGAAGGAGAATACGATGATATCTCCTTTGTTGGCGTTGAGCATGAAGTTCCCGTCGAAATCGGTGATTGTACCGTTGGTGGTTCCTTTTACCACTACACTGGCACCAATGACGGTTTCACCCATGTTGTCTTTCACCACTCCCTTTACTGTCATGCTTTGTGCGAATGCCTGCACGGAAAGCAACATGCCTGCCAGCCATAGCAGGAGGAGCTTGTTGCGTCTTTTCAAATCTTTCATTTTCATGTTTATTAGTTTAAGAATTAGTGGTTTGTTTCTAGTTTATATATGTGGATACCTATTGAGCTGTGTTTTTATTTTTCTCTATGCCGGACGTGGAGGCCCAGGATTCCCACTGGTGGGTTGAAGACAGATGTTTTTTTCCTCTGCCTTCCACGTCCGGGTAAAGCTTATCCCAAAATCAATCTTTTATTTCCTTAATTGAGATAGCGTAACCTCCACCAATCACGGCTTTCAGGTTCAGCTTGGTTTTGTTCGTCACTTTTTTCTTGGTTATGGTATATGCTTGTGGGTTCTTGTCCCAGCTTGCATCTTTTGCATCGGCATAAATTGTTGCCTCGTATTTCTTTCCGGCGTCGAGGAAGTCGAGGGTGAGTTTCGATTCGTGGCCGTTGTAGCCTGCGGTGCAACCTACGTACCAGTCTTCGGAACCTTTCGCCTTGCGGGCGATGGTGATGTATTCCCCCGGTTCGGCTTCAAGGTATTCGGTCTTTTGCCAGTCTACCGCCACGTCTTTGATGAACTGGAAGGCATCCATGAAACGTTCGTAGTTTTCAGGCACATCGGCTGCCATCTGAAGCGGGCTGTACATAGTGACGTACAATGCCAGTTGGCGGGCAAGGGTAGTCCGTGCACGTGAGGTGTTGTTGGGATTCATCTTGCTGCAATCTGTCTCGAAGATGCCCGGTGTGTAGTCCATTGGGCCTCCTATGAGGCGTGTGAACGGCAGGATGGTGGTGTGGTTCACATGGCTTCCTCCGAAAGCTTCGTATTCCGTTCCGCGTGCCGATTCATTACCTATCAGGTTGGGATAGGTGCGGCACAGTCCGGTGGGGCGTACTGCTTCGTGGGCGTTGACCATGATTTTATAGTCTGCCGCTTTGGTCACTGCATAAAGGTAGTGGTTTACCATCCATTGCCCGTAGTGGTATTCGCCACGCGGGATAATGTCGCCCACGTATCCGCTTTTCACGGAGTGGTATCCGTTGTCTACCATAAACTGGTATGCCTTGTCCATGTGGCGTTCGTAGTTTCGTACGGATGCGGATGTTTCGTGGTGCATGATCATTTCCACTCCCTTGGAGGCAGCATAGCGATGGATTTCTTGCACATCGAAGTCCGGGTAGGGGGTTACGAAATCGAACACGTAGTCCTTGCTTTTTCCATACCAGTCTTCCCATCCCTGGTTCCAGCCTTCTACCAGTACGGCATCAAATCCGTGTTCGGCAGCAAAGTCGATGTAGCGTTTCACGTTGGCGGTGTTTGCCGAGTGGATGCCGTTCGGTTTGGTTTTCAAGTAGTCTGTCTCGCCTAATTTCACGCTATATACATCGTTGGTATATGCCCACGAACCTTTTCCCGTAATCATGTCCCACCAGATGCCGATGTATTTCACCGGGTGAATCCACGATGTGTCTTCAATCTTGCATGGTTCGTTCAGGTTAAGGGTGATGCGTGAGGCAAGGATGTCGCGTGCATCGTCACCTACAATGACGGTACGCCAGGGCGACTGACAGGGAGTCTGCATGTAACCCTTGTCACCTTTGACATCGGGGGTGAGCCATGATTCAAATACCATGTTCTTGTCATCAAGATTCAAGCTCATGCATGCATAATCCACAAGGGCGGCTTCGTGCAGGTTGATGTACAGTCCGTCATCGGTCTTCATCATCAGTGCCGTCTGTACCCCGGTAGGGGAGAATACATATTGCGAGGAGTTGGGGGTGACCGCTTCTTTCATCTTGCCCCGTATCTCGGAAAGGCGTGATGTGGTGTAGTCGTATTCCTGCGTGTCGTAATCTCCCGGAATCCAGAATGCAGTGTGGTCGCCCGCCATGGCAAACTGGGTATGTTCTTCTTTTATGATAAAGTAATTCAGGTTCTGTTGTTGTGGAAATTCATAACGGAATCCCAACCCGTCGTTAAAAAGACGGAAACGGATTACAATGTGTCGGTCGTTCATTGGCTGGTCCAGTGTGACTTCCATTTCGTTGTAGTGGTTACGGATTTCACTTTCCTCTCCCCATACGGGGTACCAGGTTTCGTCGAACGTGGAAGTGTGCGTATCGCGGATTTTGAATCCGGCCATGAGGTTGGCACGCCTGTCTATCCCTTCCTTGTCTTTCATTTCGGTCCATTCGAAGTCTGTCTTTTTTTCGGGGTCTTCCCTTTTCAGTTCCAGTCCCAACGTGCTGGGTTTGATTACGGTCTTGTCTTTAAAAGTAAGGTCGTAGACGGGAGTTCCGTTTTCGTTGAGACTAAAGTTCATCACCAGGTTACCGTCCGGTGAGGTTAACTGCTGTGCACCTGCTGTGAAAGCCAGGCAACACGTTGCCACGAAAGCAAAATTCTTTTTGAAGTTCATAGTTTTAATGGTATTAATTTAAATTAGGTGTTAAAGCCGAATGTGGAAGAACCAGGTGCAAAATTAGGGTCTTGATATGTCCTCTGTCCGTTGGCAATTGGAAATATAAATGTTGTTTTACTTTAAAACATTGTGAAACAATGTGCTCTAATCGTCCGGGAAAGAGATAAATGTAAATGCTTTAGAAGTCAAGTACCAATGTCTCGTGTGCTTGCAGCTGTAATGTATCCCCTAATGTAACGGTTCGTCCGCTCAGCACATCATTGCTTTCTTTGCGTGGAAGAATTTCCTTGTATGGGGCAAGAGGGAGTACCTGTGCCTTGTCCGTCCCGTTCATGATCACTACTACGGAGTGGTTTTGGTATTTACGTTCGTACACGTATGTCCCGTTGCAGATAGAGAAATGTTTCATTGTTCCTTTTCCGATTGCTTCATTCCCTTTCCGCCAGTTCAGCAGTTTGCGGGTGAAATCGAACGCTTCGTTCTGCATCGGGGTACGTCCTTCGGTCGTGAAGCAGTCTGCCTTGTCTCCCTCCCAGCCTCCGGGGAAATCTTTACGCAGATCTCCGTCACCTTTATCCTTGTTTCCCGTCATCAATATTTCAGTGCCGTAATAGATTTGTGGGATGCCGCGTGTGGTAAGCAGAAAGGTGATAGCCTGTTTGTAACGGGTGAGGTCTTGTGCCTGTGTGTCGGTGGTGGCAAAGCGCGATGTGTCGTGGTTGTCAAGGAAGACCAGGAGGTTCATCGGGTTGGCATACACTATGTCTTGTGTTTGGTAATCATAAAGTTTGTATAATCCGCCAGCCCATTCGGTGGTTTCTTCATCGAATGCCTGGTTCATCAACGCCTGCAGGGGAAAATCCATCACCGTCGGCAGGTTGGAGTTTTTTGGGGCAGCCAGTTTACTGTCCTTCTGCCAATATGATACGAGCACGTTGCTGTTCAGCCAAGTTTCACCCACGATATTGAAATGTGGGTATTCTTCCAATACCTCCTTGCACCATTGGCTCATGAAGTCGTAGTCTGCGTAGGGATGCGTGTCTTGGCGGATACCGTTGATACCTGCCGACTCAATCCACCAGATGCTGCTCTGGATGAGATAGCGTGCCACGTGGCGGTTGCGCTGGTTGAAATCGGGCATCACCTGGGTGAACCATCCGTCGGTAGCGATTTTCTTTTCGTAACTGCTGGCATGCACGTCCATGACACTGGCTGTCTTAAACGAAGTCTGCACATATTCGGAGTGGAAGTTGAACCATTCTTTCGAAGGTTTGTCACGGAATAGATAGTTCTCGCTCCCGCAGTGGTTGAAAATCATGTCCATCACCACTTTCAGCCCTTTCTCATGGGCGCGGTTCACCAATTCCCTGAATTTCTCGTTCGACCCGAAACGGCGGTCTATGCGATAATAGTCCGTAATGGCATAGCCGTGGTAAGAACCGTCGGGCATGTCATTTTCTTGGATAGGGTTGAGCCAGATGGCTGTTGTGCCTATGTCGGCGATGTAGTCCAGGTGGTTGATGATTCCTTGCAGGTCGCCTCCATGGCGGGCGAACGGGTCGTCACGATCTACCTTATTTTCGTGCATGCCTTCCACAATATCATTTTCCGGATTGCCATTGGCGAAGCGATCGGGCATGATAAGGTAAAGCACGTCTTCGGAGGTGAATCCTTTCACGTCCTCTCCCTGTCGGGTGCGTTGTTTCAACTCGTACGGAATGACGGCTTGTCTTTTTCCTTGCGATAAGGTGATATGGAAAGTTTGTGCCGGAGCTTCCGAGAGGTCAAGGTAAAGAAGGAGGTAGTTGGGATTGTCTTGCCTCACCACTTCTTTTAAAATAAGGTGTTTCCCCTCTACTGATACGTCCGATGAGGCAATATCTTTGCCATATAATAAAATCTGTAGTTCGGGGTTTTTCATCTCTGCCCACCAGTAATCGGGAGCTACTTTCCTGATATGCATGGATTGCGTTGCCCGGCAAATTCCTAAGAAAGCAAATGCTGCCATAAATGTTAACCAGAAGTGCTTCATCAATATAAGATTTAAACATTTTTCAAGACAAATGTATGTGGTTATGAAAACTTTCCTTATATTTGGAAATAAATTATAAGTATTTATGCCTGTTAACTAATAGAAAATAAGAATGTTGCCTTGAATCAAACTATCTGAAAATATAACTGGTTTCAATGTGACTTCACCAAAAGATTAAGTGGATTTATGGAAATAAAAAGACTGTTGGGGACATTGGTTGGTATATTGTCTGTCTCGCTTTTTGCCTATGGCGAACCAGAACCGTATGACCGGGTGTTGGAACAATTGGACGAGGTAATGGCCCGGAAAAACGAATACCGTGCCGAACGCGAACAGCGCATATTCCAGCTGAAACAACGTTTGGACAATGAGCACGATGATGCCGAGTGCTATGTCATTTGCAGTGAACTGTTCAACCTCTATCTGCATTATCAGGCAGATTCGGCTTTGCATTATGTGGAAGAGAAACAAAAATACGTTGCGGCCGCACGCCAAGCGGATGCGGATGTGTGGCTGATTATCAACCGTGCCGATGCCCTAGGGGTAATGGGTGCCTACAATGAGGCTTTGGGCGAATTGGAGAAAATCGACTGTAAAAAAATAGGTCCCGGACTGCTTCTTTCTTATTATTATGCCTTGCGTACGTATTATGGGTGGATGGCAGATTGTACCATTGTGGGGTGTGAGAAGCAGAAATATTTGAGGAAAGCGGCCTGTTATCGTGATTCAATCCTATTGCTGGCACCTCCCGGAGCGGACCGTAACATAACCGAGGCGGAAAAGCTGGTGCTTTGTTCGGAGGCTGACAAAGCGATTCCTCTGCTGAACAGTACCTTGTCCGATTCGCTCGACATGGAGCAGAAAGCATACGTGAATTATACATTGTCAATGGCATACGAGACTGAAAACGATACAGCCATGCAAATCTATTACCTTGCACAGACCGCTATACTCGACCTTACCATGTCTGTGCGCGAATACGCTTCCCTGCAGAAACTGGCGAGGGTGCTCTACCAGACGGGGGACGTGGTGAGGGCTTACCGTTACCTGAATTGTTCGATGGAGGATGCCGTGGCATGCAACGCACGCTTGCGCTTCATGGAGGTCACCGAGTATTATCCTATCATTGATCGGGCATATTCTTCCATGTTGAAGCAGGAGCAACGCATGGGGAGAATCCTTTTCTTTTGTCTATGTGTGTTGGCAGTCTTGCTCATTCTGTTGGCTCTTTATTTGTACTATGGGATGAAGAAGCTGTCCATGATGAAACGTAACCTTTCGGTGGCGAACGGGGAACTGAAGGCCGTCAATTCCAAGTTGGAACAGACGGGACGCATCAAAGAAGTCTACATTGCGCGCTATCTCGACCGTTGCGTAAGTTATTTGGAGAAACTGGAGCAATACCGGCGTTCATTGGAGAAACTGGCAATGGCATCGCGCACCGAAGACTTGTTCAAGGCTATCCGTTCGGATCAGTTTCTGCGCGATGAACGGAAGAGTTTTTATATCGAGTTCGACAAGTCTTTCCTTGAACTTTTCCCTCACTTCGTGGAAGATTTCAATCGCCTGCTTACTGATGATGCCGCCATCACCCTCAAGCCGGGTGAGTTGCTCAATACCGAGTTGCGTATCTTCGCATTAATTCGTCTGGGTGTGACCGAGGCCGGCAGCATCGCCCATTTTTTAGGCTACTCGCTTGCCACGGTATATAATTACAGGAGCAAAATCCGCAACCGGGCGAGAGGGAACAAAGATACCTTCGAGCAGGAGGTGATGAAACTTTGACTACGTTCACCGAGCAGTACTTTCATCTGTTTTACATCCTGCCTGCCTTATCCAATAAGAAATAGTCCAAGAGGGTCATTGCTGCCATAGCTTCTACGATGGGAACGGCACGGGGCAGCACGCAGGGGTCATGGCGTCCGCGTGCTTTCAGGATTGTTTCGTTCCCATCGCGGTCTACGGTGGATTGTTCCATCAGCACGGTGGCTACTGGCTTGAACGCCACGCGGAAGTAGATGTCTTGCCCGTTGCTGATGCCGCCTTGTATGCCTCCTGAGCGGTTGGTCCGCAGGGCTATCCGTCCGTTTTCATTATAAAACAGGTCATTCTGCCGGCTTCCTTCCAATTCCATGCTCCCAAACCCTAATCCGTATTCGAATCCTTTGGCGGCATTGATGCTTAGCATGGCATGGCCTAATGCCGCATGCAGCTTACCAAATGCGGGCTGTCCTAATCCGATAGGGCAATTTTGAATGACACAGCCTATCACTCCTCCTATAGTGTCACCTTTCGCTTTGGTACGAGTGATAAGCTCTTCCATCTGGTATGCCAATGCGGGGTCCGGACACCTCACCGCATTGTTCTCGGCAAGGGACAGGTCGTATTGCGTGTAATCTCCCTCTAACTTCAATGTGCCCACTTGTGAGGTGAAGGCGGTAATCCGGATGCCTGTCTGCTTTAGTGCCAATTTGGCCAAGGCACCTCCCACGACACGTGATACGGTCTCGCGTGCCGATGAACGTCCTCCACCCCTGGGATCACGGATGCCGTATTTCTGCGTGTAGGTAAAGTCGGCGTGAGAGGGACGGTAAACGTCCTTCATCTCTTTGTAATCGCCCGGATGCTGGTTGGTATTCCATACGATGAACCCAATGGGGCATCCTGTGGATACACTTTCATAAATTCCTGAAAGGAGCTCTACGGCATCGGCTTCTTTACGCCCTGTGGTGATGGCGGACTGTCCCGGACGGCGGCGTTCCAGTTCCTTCCGGATGAAATCCTCGTCAATGGCAATCCCAGCCGGGAATCCGTCAATAACCCCTCCGACTGCTTTCCCGTGCGACTCTCCGAAACTGGTCAGACGGAATATGTTGCCAAAAGTATTGTTATACATGATATGAATGTGGAATTAACGGGTGAAAAAATAAAAATAAGTTAGAACCTGCTTCCGGCGCCTCCACCTCCGAAGCTACCTCCTCCAAAACTTCCGCCTCCGAAGCTACCACCACTGCCGTGGCCTCTGCCGAAGAACGGTCCGCCTATAAAAGGCCAGCCGTTGCCTCCACGGTGATGGAAGTCGTCGTCATCGTGTGTGCGGCGGAGTTTGTGCTCCACGTTGCCGCAGTTGCTGCATACGTAGGTGACCTCTTCGGTTCGCACGCCGTTTGTGCGCGAAATCATTTGCACGGAGATTTGCTTGAGCGTATGTTTATGGCATACCTTGCATCGGCTACGTTGGCGGATGTTGACCCACAGGAGCAGGGGTACTGCCACGAAGCAACATAAAAGGATAACTCCCAAAAGCATTCCGCCGTCTTCTTCCTGCTGTGCCGGTGATGATGGGATTCCTATGTCTTCCAACTTGTTGCGCAAGACACGGATACCCTCCAGCATACCTTCGTCCCATCTGCCGTCCTTGAAAAATGGATTCATGTAGCGCACCTGTATCTGCTTGCATACGGCATCGGGCAGCACACCTTCGATTCCGTATCCCGTAGCGAATTGGATGCATCGTTCTTCTGTCACGAGCAGGATTACCAGCCCGTTGTCTTCCGCCTTTTGTCCTACTCCGTTCTCGCTTCCCAACCGGTAAGCAAAATCGAAACAGTCTCCCTCTTCAATCTGCCCTACGACAGCTACAACCACCTGTATCCCTGTCCGTTGTTCCAATGCGTAGAGTGTGGTATCGATGGCATACACCGTTTCTTTGGCCAAGATGCCATCGGGGTTGCTTACGTAACGCCTCGCATCCTGTAGGTGTACCATGGGAATGTCTTCCACCTTGTATTCCCGTGCTTGTGCCCGTAGTGCGATGAACACCGACAGGAAACAGAGTAGCAGCAATCTTCTCATAGGCAGTGGTCAGAACTTGACTTCAGGTACGTTCTGTGCGCCTTCTTCCGCTTCGAAATAGGGGCGTTTTTCAAATCCGAACATGCTGGCAAGAAGGTTTTTCGGGAAACGGCGGATGGCAGTGTTGTACTCGCGAGCCGTTTCATTGAACTTGCGACGTTCTACGCTGATGCGGTTCTCCGTCCCTTCCAATTGCGCCTGGAGGGTCTGGAAGTTTTCGCTCGCCTTCAAATCCGGGTAGTTCTCGCTGATGGCGAGCAGGCGTCCCAATGCGCTTCCTATTTCTCCCTGCGCCTGCTGGTAGGCGGCCAGTTTCTCCGGGGTCAGGTTGTCGGCGTCTACTGATACTTGCGTGGCTTTCGCACGTGCGGATACCACGGCATCGAAAGTCTCTTTTTCGTGTGCGGCATATCCTTTTACAGTATTCACGAGGTTCGGTATTAGGTCCGAACGACGCTGGTACTGGTTTTCCACATTGCTCCACGCCGTGCCCACTTTTTCATCCATCGACACCATGGAGTTGTACGAAGATATGCTGTATCCTATTAAAGCAATGACTACTACAATGACAATAATCCAAACTTTTTTCATCACTTGGCGGTGTTAGAAATATTCAAAATGAAATCAGAATAACGATGGCAAAGGTATGAAAAAAAAACAAACCTGCAAGTGCTTCTGGCGGATCGCAGGGCAAACGCATCTAATTCTTCAGGATTTTCAAGAGATATTCATTGTCCCATCCGGCTTTGAGTCTTTTTCCCTTCACACCCACTTTGGCAGACTTCTCGTTCTTGAGTTGATTCAATGCGATTCTGTTGATTAACGAGAAGTTCTGTGCCGCATATCCGGCCCTCTTTCTGCTACGGTCTTCACCAAAAGCAACATCCAATACCCAATGGAGGGAGTTCTCCACTCCCCAATGCGAACGGACGGACTTGTTTATCAAGACGGCATCCGATGTAGGAACCACTACTTTGTTGATGTATTTGGGATTTTCCTTTATTCGCTGATGCCAGAAACACGGCTTCGTGGTCGGCGGCGTCGTTCAAGAGTAGATATAACACTTCATTCTTCATGTTTATTCCCTTTTAATGGTTTGACATTTACGGTTCGTCATTTCTTCGGCAAAGGCCTGTTCGCCCCGTTCCTTGATATAGCGGATGCAGGCATGGCGATCTGAGTTGAACAGAAAAGCGAATACTTTGCCTATCCAATTGGAAAACAACTTGCACTCTTTTACATCGTGAGGACATTCGGCACAGGTGTTGAACTTGTTGTCGATGCAGCACGAGCGGATTTTGCACCAAGTCGCTTTCTCGTTTTGTTTGCATCCGGGACATTTCCCGGTAAGGAATTTCCGGCACGCTCCGCAGTAAAGACCGCAAGCGGCAATGTTTCGGGTATCTGCAGTGATTGGTTTCATGATTTAAAGGTTTGAATGAGAAAATTCTCCGTTAATCCAAAAAGTGGCTTTTGTACCGATGAAGTGAAGAAGGACATAATTCGGGTCACCTGGTCCGCAGGAAAAATGATGAATGAACCAGTCTTGCCACATTTCCCTGCGGACGGCATCGTCCGTGATAACTTCTACAGTACCTCGCAGGGAAACTCCGTCTCCGTAATGTTCATAGCAAAGCCCGGCTTTGTTGTTTGCCTTGAAATCTTTCACTTTCACGGAATCGGCACTTGTCGCCATCCAGACTTCATTGAAACTTTTGGCACCTATTTTAGACATCTGCACAGGACGGGGATAACCGTTGGCATCAATGGAAGCAACCGTTACGTTTTCGCATTGGGCAAGTAAGTTGACAGCTTTTTCGGCCAGCGTCCGGTCGTCTTTGGCTTTCCATCGTTTCAAATGCGGAAAATATTGCAACATTTGCTCTTTTGCCTGTACGGGAGTCAAGGCCGTACCAGCCTGCGCATTCCATTGGTCTAGGAATTGCAAACAGAATTCTATCATCTGACTCATCGTGAAATCTTGGGTGAACTTCCCGTCTCTGTAGCAATAAGCACAATACTCTTCACTGCGGCTTCCATCGGCATTCGTCCCTTTGTTCTCACCGGTCAGGGGCATGCCACAACTTTGACAAAACTGTTGTTTCATATACGCGTCAATTCATGAGCCTACCGGTTCTCCTTATAGGCGGTTATAAAATGCGAGAGCGTGGAACCGTATGTGCCACGTCCTTGTGTACAGGTGCTAGGAAAACCTTTGTGAACAGATGTGGAAATAACAGTCCCACGCAGATGCGTGGAAACCATCATAATCTTCTCCTGTTCAACGTGATTGAAGTTTCCTAGGCTTTGTACACGCAGGGTGAAGACATAACGCGCCCTTATTCACTATGTCTTGGAGAGAGTTACCTCTATCCGACTGCAAAAGTAGAGAATTCTTGTAATAATCTTTTATTATCAAATGATTTTCTTTGTCCCAGACGTGAGATCTTGACATGTCCTTCGTATAAGTATTTTATATTTGCCATTCGTTTATTAATTACGTGAGTTCGGGATAAACAAATAACAGAAAAGAATAGGTAATCACAGAATT